>JACQWW010000188.1 GCA_016209025.1 Elusimicrobiota bacterium
AATGCGGCCTGTTTCTGTTTCAATCAATCTGGCATTGATTTCCGCCTTATGGCCCAAATCCGCCAAAGTTCCTGAAACAATACCGCTAACACCCAAAACCTTGCCAAGTTCTTTTGCCGAAGAAGCGCTGATAACGCCTGTGCCGCTTAGCTTGATTTCTTTTAAAACCTCCTCCAATAAGGCGCGCTCCACAACCTCTACCTTGCCTAGCGCCACAATTTTTGTAATCAGTCTTTCGGCAACAAGGTTTGAAGCAACATCGGTACGGCCATCATTCCATGCAAAAGGCAAAACAGCAATCTTGGCCTCGCCTAATTTACTGGCTTTTCCAGAAAGAACAGAAGCGATTTCCTCATAGGAATCAAAATTACCCATGCCACTCACATAAGTTTCGTGCGCAGTAATAAGAATCAAAGCGATCAGGGCATATCTCATTGCTTCCCCTTTTGGACTTCAGGCGGGATTGTGGGACAGGTTGGACAAAAAATAGGGCGAACAACCTTTCCCAGCTACGAGAATAACCAAGATCGAATTGCCGCCCTTCACGCACTTGCGTGCGCTATCGGCGACTTCGTCCAGTTTCTCGTATGCCGTTGCTTTCGCAATCAGCTTACCGCGCTCTTACGCGCGGCCCCGGTGAAGTCAAATACTTCTTAATTAAAGAACAATCAGGCTAATGCCTGCCTTACCTTTACTATCTAGCTTGAGTTTACAGATTTTTCAAGGGGATTGCTGAAAAGGCTTGGGACTTTAAGTTAAGAGGCGTTATATCGGATTGAACGACGGCCGGAGCCTGCATCTTTTTAACGTCTTGATGCTTACGGTGCTATCGCATAGGAAATGGCCGGGACAGGTCAATAGCCTGAGGCAGGCAGGCCGGAAATGCAATAAGCGGTTTGGGGACCAAATTTGTCAAAACTCCCTCAGAGAATTTGGGACCATTTTGGGACCAACTCTATAAAGAACCGGCAAAGTCCAGCAAAGTCAGGAAAGATCAGAAAAGGATGATTTTCGGTTTCTCCGACGGAAAACAGGCTCAGGCAAGATCAGGCAAAGAATAGCAAAAAGCCGACGGAGGGATTTGAACCCCCGACCAACGGTTTACAAAACCGCTGCTCTACCGCTGAGCTACGTCGGCCCAAAAAACGCGGAAAGAAATTATCCAATATTCCACCCCTCACCATACAGTAAAGGAAGGGTTCGGTCATCATTAATGATTTTCATTATTTTTTTTAAGAAGAGCCAAGGCTTGGCTAATTTCTTGGCTTTTGGATTCAATCAAGTTTAATAATTCTTCCGGCGCGCGGGTATCCTCTTGGGTTTTGGCGTGGGGGTTGACGGCTTTCAGGTCGTAATAGCAGATTTTTTCGGTGGGCTTGCCCTTCGTAAAAAACAAAAGGTTCGTTTTGACTCCCGCACCGGCGTTCATAAAAGTTCCCGGGGGCAAGCTCAAAATACACCAAAGGTCGCAGTCGTCTAAAAGCTTCTTTTTGGTTTGTATGAAGGCGGTCTCATTGGCCCGGAAAAGCACGCCTTCATCTAAAACAATGCCGCATCGGCCGCCAGGCTTTAGGCTGTCAATCACATGTTGAAGAAAAAGCACCCGGGTTGAACCTGTTTTATAAGGAAAACGCGTTTGCGCGTGCTCAGCTTC
This sequence comes from Elusimicrobiota bacterium, assembly GCA_016209025.1. Classification (GTDB taxonomy): domain Bacteria; phylum Elusimicrobiota; class Elusimicrobia; order JACQPE01; family JACQPE01; genus JACQWW01. The sequence continues at coordinate 1,655 of JACQWW010000188.1, forward strand.
CTGGGCCTCGCGCTCGTCCAAAATGCGAAGGAAAAGAATCCAAGTCAGCTCCGGCACATACTGCAAAGCGCCCGCGCAATTTGATCGGCGCATAATGTCGCAGATACTTTTAATGACACTGTTGACCGACTGCTGCGTAACCAGCCGTTTGCCGTTTCCGTTATTATTCCGTTTTGCCATCAAAGTTTTCCGCTAAAAGCTTTTCGCAATAAAGCAGAAGGCATCTTGTTTATCGTATCAAGTTGGGTTTCGGCGGCGGCGCGGGCTTTTTCAACCGCCGTCATTTGCTCATTCAAAATCGCCACGATTCGTTTTTGTTCACTTAATGACGGCAAAGGAATCTCAAGATTCCTTTACTTTTCGGCACGCAGAAACGGAACGCCTTTTGTAGTGAAATTATGTCCAAGGCTTGTTGGTGTTGTTCCTTTGCTTACGACAGTTGACAAATTCCCCAACTTAACCCACCGCCATCCATCCGGCAATTTTTTCGGTACTGTTGGACTTGCCACGTCTATTTGCATCATGCCGCGAAAATATTGAGCTCAGCGCGCATTTATGGCAAGAAGGGCGGGTTCGAGGCAGTTTTTATAGGCCATTCCTTACTATAAGCCACATCGTGCTTGCCGAAAGCCAAAAAAACTATTTGTTTTTCCTGCTCTAAAATATGAAAAACCATAACGAAATTGGGATTGAGATGCCGGGAATGCCGGCAATATAAATTAATGCCTTTCTTGTTTTCCAAATGATGTGAACCTGCTTTAGGATTGCCCAGAATACGCTGCACCAGCTTTACGATAAGCCCTTTTTTGTCTTTATGCTTTTTCAAGCAATCAAGAAATGTTTGGGTATAAAGTGGTTTATACGGGAAGGCCGAGGCCGGCTGCTTCTGATGGATCGGCAAATTCTCTTTCCTCTTCCTGGCGCATGGCCATAAATACCAAATTCTTCAGATGCGGAGTGTCAGCAATAATGCTGGTTGCAGCTCCCCCCGGAGTTTGCTCCCATTTGTGAGCCAAGGCCGCAATCGGGTCCGCCTTGACAAAATCAATCTCTTCGTCAAAACTCGTCATAACAAAAGGCGGCCTGGTCTTGACATATTCAACAATGTCATCCGTGCTCTTGTTGTCCCAATCGTTCAGCACGGCTTCGGCCACGCCCACGGCTTCCGAACTTAAATACACGTTGACCTGATTCAACATGGGTTTGGTGATGGTTGCGATTTTTCCGTATTGAGTTTTGCCCCTTTTTTCTTTCAAGACACCCTTCGACATCAAAATCTCCTTAATTCTCGATATATCAGGAGACCAGGGGCCATAAAAATACCTTTTAAATTTAATTTCCGTCAGAGGGCGGCCGTATATTTCCGCATGGTACAAATCCACAAGATAAAGCAGCTTGGTTAACCTGGTGTCAGACATTTTTGAAGATTTATAACACAAAAAAGCGACCAAGCTTTCCTCGATCCCTTGTGGTTCACTTACAGTTTTGGCCATCAATATAGGTTAACAGATCATATAAATTTTGCCATAACGCATTTTCTGGGGGCTGGCGGCTTTCTATAAGAATTTTATGCCGCGAAAATTCTTTGCTTGGCGTCCATAAAAATTTCAGCGGGTTTGCCCATGGCTTTGAGAGCGGTAAGGCCTCCCGCCCTGAGAACGTCGGGTGTTTGGAAAATTTGAGGGTTTTCCAGACCATCAGTGCCTGTTTTGGAAAATTGAGCGACCAAAGCCAAAAGCGTCATGCGGCTGGTGTCAGGCAGCCGGGAAAGCCAGGTTTTATGTTTGTAAGTGAAAGCATCGGCACGCCCCGCGCGCGTCCTGGGCGCCAGGCCATAACCTAACTCCGCAAGAACGTCATAAAGGTCGTAATCCTGCATTTCCTCAAGCTGCTGGATGATCAAAGCGGAACGCCCGGCATCCGGGAGTTCAGCCAAAAGCTCCCGGCGTTTCGGCGGAACAATCCAATTGGAACGGAATTTGTCGAGAGTTGGCGCTTCCTCGACTAATTTAGCGACCAGCATTTCTTTATATTCCTCTATTGTTACAGGCATAGCCTTGCCTTCCACCTGCGTCAAGATATAGCGGCCCGCATCCGTTATGCGCACCTCGAAACCATGAGCCCTTCTTGATCAATCGGGTGACACAATACCTATTTCTCGTCGGAGCCGGAGTTTCCACTGGGCGGCGGTTTCGTTTAAATCAAAAGGGTTCTAGTGGACGCGGCGACAAATTCGCATACAGTTTACTGAGGTGATTTTGACCAGGATCGAAGCGACCCGCAGCGAGCATACCCGAAGGTATGTAAGCGAGGACGCGCGAAGAGCCTGGTCAAAATCGCCCAGCCCTCTGGGGAAGCCGATGTCGGGTCATCTGCTTCGTTGCTCCTCACTTACATACTTTACAAGTATGCTCGTTGCGGTGCGCCTCGCATCTGACCCAACCTCGGCTTCCAAACTGTATGCAAATTTGTCGCCGCGTCCACTAGCACGCTGGGGGCCGCTGGCGTCACGTCCCTCTCTTCGCGTCTCCGACGCTTCAGGGTCTTTGGGCTCCGCTCCAAGGGCAGGGACTCCAATCGTCCCTTCGCTCCGCGGAGGGGCTCCCCGGCTGGCACCCGCAGCTCAGCGAAGGGTGCTATCAGGAACCACGGCAGAACTGGCCTAACAAGCTGGTTTTATCAGAAAGTGCGGCGAATTATTTTTCTGTTTTTTGACTAAGGGCTTTCAGGCCGGCCGCGGTCAGCCGGTATTTTTACAGGCGGCTTCGCGGCTTGTCGGGGATGGTACGTTCCAAAACGCCCATGACCATCAAGGGCGTGAGATAGTTGACTGTATTAAGAACATTATTGATAATTTCACGTTTTTTGTACGAATTTCCGAAACAATTTCACGTTTTTCATAGGTAAATATTGTCATTTCTCACGTTTTTTCATAGTATAAATGCATGAAGCGTGATGTTTATCAAAACCTTCTTACTTGGAAGAACTCCCCGCACCGTAAACCCTTGGTCCTTCAGGGAGCTAGACAGGTAGGGAAAACCTACATTTTAGAGGAGTTTGGGAAAAACGAATACTTAAATACGGCGTATTTTAACTTTGAAAAAGATGCCGCATTGCGCGATTTTTTCAAAGGGAGCATATTGCCGGAAAAAATCATTGCAAAACTGTCGATTTATCAAGAAAAGGACATTCTTCCTGAAAAAACATTAATCATCTTTGACGAAATTCAAAAGGCACCTGAAGCCCTGATGAGTCTCAAGTACTTTCAAGAGGACGCCGGACAATATCATGTTGCCGCCGCAGGTTCATTGTTGGGAATAAAAATAGCGCGAACCGCTGCGTTTCCCGTCGGCAAGGTAAATTTCATGAACCTTTATCCGTTTTCCTTTGGCGAATACATGGAAGGCGTCGGCAAGCCGAAACTCCGCCGATTGCTGGCAGATATCGCAAGTCCGACGCCGATCGAGCAGGGTTTCCACGACGAGCTGATTGAGAATTTAAAAATGTATTGCTTTATCGGCGGGATGCCTGAGGCTATATTGCATTACACGCAGACGAAGGACCTGAGCGGAGTCAGAAAAATCCAAGAGGAAATACTGAAAGCCTACTTAATGGACATTGCAAAGCATGCGACCAAATCGGAATCGATAAAAATTACCCAAACCTGGAACTCCATGCCCGGACAATTGGCCAGGGAGAACAAAAAATTTAAATTTTCGGAAATATCCAAAAATGCCAGAGCCAGGGACTATGCCGAATCCATCCAATGGCTTATAGATGCCGGCCTGGTCTACCAATGCTTCAATATAAAAACCGCAAAATTGCCCCTCAGCGGATACCGGGAGGAAGATACTTTCAAGCTCTAGAAACCTTATGCTTAACGGTAAAATATGCAACTATCCGTTATACGCGGTTTCCCTTTTTCCTCGTTTCGCCGGGCTTGTTGGAAAATCTGCCTAAGACGATTCCTGGGGCGCCGGCCAATCGACTGTCGCGGCGAAATTATTTTTCTCAAAACCAATCTGTCAACAGAAATTTTAGTTTAGGGTTTTTTTGGGACGAAGTATGGCAGGTAATTTCGCATTTCGCAAATCGCGAAATCGACAAATTAAGGAAAATGGGGGGGCAGGTGTTGACTTGACACAGGCTGTGGAGCGGGGCGGGGTGAGAGGTGCGTCACCCATATTGTTTTAAGGCTTTAAGCAGACTTCCGCTATATTTTGTTATGTGCCGAGAAATCCCCTCGACAATCCATTGGGCTCCATATTCACTGATAAACTCTGCGAAAATCTTTTTGACCGCTGAAGGCAACTGCCCGGCCAAATTTTCGCCATAGGTAAACACCGCCTTGGGACCAACCCCGGCTTCATCAGCCAGGCGCTCCCAATGCTTTTTCGTAAAATTGCCGATATTGGCGCCGCCGCCGACTTTCATGGCCGGCTCTTTGGCTAATTTCTCATAAACCACGGTTGAAAGCAGATCGTAAAACGGCGCCAGCCTGAAGCCCTCGCGCGTAATCAACAGGGATATATTTTTGGCATGAGCGTCACAGTTGCCGACCAGGTAATTGAAAATCACCCAGTTCAAAAGATTCTTTTTGTCAACCATCGGCTGGAAACTTTTGGCATCTAAAAGGGCAAAGCAGTCTTTGAGCCTGGGTCCCCCCTCGCTTTCATATTTGCGCTCATAGCTGAATCCCAAAGCCTGACAGAAATCCTCTTGATGAAGGCGGGCGGGAGTATCCCCGCCCAATTGGCGGTCATAGCGCTCAACCAGAAGAACGGCATGCCTTGCCTGTTTCCAAATGGATGCCCCCGCCACGGGTAAGCCGCACTCCTTGGCCAGGGCCATGCAAAAGCCTTCATTCTCCACGGTGTTCTTAAAGCGTTCGATTTGCGGCTTTAGGATATGGGAGCTGGCATAAGACCCTTTGGGCAAATAAAGCTCTTGCCCTTTCACGAAAACCGGCAGTTTGTGCTGAGCCCCGGCAAGGGATAGGCGCAGTTCCCCCTTGGCCGTCAAAAGCGGATACTGGGGCATCCGGTCAATCATGCGATCGAGTTCCTCCCAAGGCAAGGGCACATAACTGCCGCCTGAATCCGGTTTTTTACCTTCAGGAACCAGGGAAACCGCCCCGGCGCACTCGCCGCCTAAAATTTCCAAAAGCTTAAAGTTATTTCCAGGGGAAATCTGATACAGCCGCGTTATTGCCTCTCGAACATCGCCCTCGGGAAGCAGATTGGCAAAAAAGATCCTGGCCGAATTATCATCAAAAGGCTCCTTTTGAAGCGGCAGACGAACGGAGAGAGGGATTGCCTTTTTGCCCTCCAGCCAACCGGAATCGTACTGAAAAACGAAATCATTCTTCTCGTCAACCCAAAGCCGGCCAACGAGATACCCGCCCCAATGAACATTAAGACGGCGCGGGCCGCGACCCATTCGACTTCGCTCAGGGTCATGGTGAGCATGGTCGAATCCATGAACTGAGTCGAATGGTTCAGCCATCCTGGAGATCCTTGCGCTTTAGCGCCACAACCAATCCAAATGCTTGAAGCACCTTGAGCACCTTGCCCAGGTGAAGGCTCTGTTTGCCATTTTCCAATTCAGACAGAAAGCGCGTCCCCACCTTGCACATGGCCGCCGCTTCCTGCTGGGTCAGCTTCGACTTTTTTCTAAGATGTCTCAAGATTTGCCCAATTTCCTTTGGCTCTTTTACGACGGTACCCGTTGGTTTGTCTTGCATATATTTATACCCCATCGGGATTAAATAGCCGTTTTTTACCTATATTCTCCCGATCGGTAATATTTTAACAGGAATACCCGGATTTGTCAATATATATTCCCGTTCGGGAATAATACATGTGTCACGCAAACTTCCTGTTGACCAACGAATCCACAAATCTTTCCATCTTCATATTACCCGGATCAATGAGCACATAGCTTACGGAATCCGCGTTGGATTGCCCTGGCTGCACGCACACGGTTTTGCCTACCACGGCACGCCACGCGCCGCTGCACTCGGGAGATTCGTGAATGTGGCTATGTAAAGCAAGTAATGGCTGAGTTTTTTCAATAAATTCATAAACCGCGCGCGAACCAACCCTCTCCTCGGACTGACAAACATCCAGTCCCAGTCCAGCCGGCGGCATATGAGTCACATAAACCGGGATTCCGCAGTTGAATCGTCACCCCCGCGGAGCCTGTCCCCGCGTAGGCGGGGAGCGGGGGTCCAGTTTCCGACGAAGCCTGGATTCCCGCCTGCGCGGGAATGACAGTCGAGCACGCAGTCCCATGCAGCAGACATGGGGCGGGACAAAAAAGTCCGGGGTTTTAGAGAGAAAAGCCATGGCAACTGCGGATTCTCGGTTTAACGGCAAAAACCCGGCTGAGGTTGTCAGCCGGGTTTTATTTTTATCGAGCGGTTTTAGCCGCTAACAGTTAGTAACGGTTTCGACCACCGCCATAACCTCCGCGCTGGCCGCCGTAGCCGCCGCCGTTGCCGCGTCCGGCGCCGGGGCCGCGCTCTTCCATCGGCCGCGCTTCGCTGACCGTGATGGTGCGGGTGCCGAGCTGGCTGCCGTTTAATTTTTGGATGGCCTGCTGAGCCGTCGTGTCGTCCGTCATTTCAACGAAACCGAATCCCTTCGATTGGTTGGTGTAACGGTCCATAATAAGTTTAGCGCTTGCCACGGAACCTACCGCGCTAAACATGGTGTGAAGCTCGTTTTCCGTGGTTGAGAACGGAAGGCTTCCTACGTATAGTCTTTTACCCATTTTTTCTAGTTCTCCTTATGTTTCATTTGTTGAAGCAACTTCTTTAAGTTTTAGGCCCGCCCAAAGCGGGTTATTGCGTGTGTTATCCTGCCAATGGAAAGAACCTGCCTCAAACTGCTTAGAAAAGACGAGTCTTTAGAAGGGTTTCTATGAAAGGTTTACGCACACTGATCTTCAACTTAAGTCTATTATCGCATATTTTCGGGCAAATTTCTGATGTTCAAAAGCCAGCGGCACTCGCGTTCGCCATCCGCCAAAGAGCCGTAACCCAGCTGATGAACAGGTTCGGCTCGCATAATGGCGCCGGCCCCGAAATTGCGGCCGGCGCAAGGAGACGCTTTAACAAGATCCGCCAGTAGTGATTTTAGGTTGCTCATGAGATTGTAGGTCATGCGTTCTTTCAAAAAGCGATAGTCAAATTCATGCGCGTCAATTCTGAAACGCCGGTTCGGGTTCTCAATAAAAAGATCAACATAAATGAATTGATTGGATTTCCTCTCCGTCTTTTTAGTTGTTTTCGAGCCGCCCAATGGAATGGGCAGTCCGGTCGTCAGTAAAATGCCGATTTGCGCCGCCTTGCGGCCAAGCCCGGGGACATCTTTAACTTCGGTCGTCGTGACAGAAACTTCCTCAAAGACGACGGCTGATATAAGCGAAATTTGGCCGGTGTTTACGCTAAAAGCTTCCCCGGTTTTGGAAAAAACGCGCCAAGCATCATCAGCCGGCTCAAGTTTGACTATGGATTCGGCTTTGGCCGGCACAGCGATGTCGCCGGACGCCACGACTACGGCATCTAAACTTTCCGCCCTCAAATGTTCTGCCAGTTTCGCGGCCGCTGTTTCATCTAAATCATCGGCTATGATTCCCCAACAGTTTTTAGCCAAACGCGCGGCTTCATATGGAATTATGTTTTTAAATTTAGCGATCGCCGCGGCAACTCCTGCGGCCTTAAGATTTTCGGGCTTGGTTAAAAGAACGCAAAATTTTTCGATTCCAGTCGGTTAAGGCTCTTCTTTATTGACCGCCGCCGGTAATACCGGCTAAAAATTCGCCGCAGCGGCCAAAGGCTTGGCCATCGGCCTCGGTGATGCCGCGCTCGTCGGTGGCCGGCAGGGCCACCAATTCCTCCTGAATCTTCTCTTCCGAAGGGCCGTTGGAAATCTGTTTTCCTTTATTTTCCAGCCTGGTCAAAGAAGTTCTGATCTGACCCATGGTTTCATCAATAAATTCACCCAATTTCGTAAAGTAAGCCTCGTCGTGGCCGTAACCGAAATTAGCCGGACCGCCCGCCGCATTCATTCGGCCTACGAAGCACCTCCTAAAATAAAGAAGTTCGGACTTGCTGTCGCTGATTTCCTCGTTCAGGCTGCGAATTTTGTTATAAACAGCCCTGGCTCTTTCAAGTTTTTGGCCGGCTGCCGTCAACTTATTATAAAGAGCGTTTTCCTCGGGGCTGCCGGAAACGCAATCCGTACATGTATCGGGAAAATTCCTGAATTCCTCCGATATCTTATCAAAGTCCCTCTTGAGCTTATTGACTCTTTTCTTGATCTTGTCAACCCAGGCGTCGCCTTTGGCCTGAATCTGGACCGATTCCTGGATGGCGGCGTTGAGTTTCTCGATGTTTTCATTGACAGGTTGCGCCGCTTCGGCCGGAGGAGCGGCCTCTTCCGCGGGCGCAGGCACGGGCGGCGTCACAACAGGAGGATTACAGGCAGCCTCCAAATCGGCTTTATAGTCAGCTATGAGCGGATCGCTGATAAAAGAACAAACAGTTTTGTTCGAATTTTCCACTTCCTTCTGCACGCATTGCTTGATGATGACCGGCTCAACCTGCTGCCTAATGGCGCTGATACAAGCTTGACGTTCATGGTCGTCTGCCACATCCCGGCAGCCGCCTTCGGCCTTATATTTCACTACTTGGTCCTGAATAGCCTCGGCGCTCCTGGTTTCAACACAGGAATCAATGTTATGAAGAGCCCATCTGACGTCGGCCCACAGCCAAGGGGCGTTGATGCCTGCCGATAAAATCAAGATCATGGTTTTTCCAATCATTTTACGTCTCATCGTCTTTGCCTCCGGTCCCAGCCTAAATTTCCTTCCCTGCTATATATTTAACAGAACTTCCGAAAAAATGCCACAGGGAAAACCGTTTATTCATAGATCGTTAATTCGTCTACCCGGGCTCTGACCAGGCGCACCACGACGCTGCCTAAAGTTACGTTCAATGATCCGCCTGGGGGAAGCTTGGCCTCGGCCAGGCTCCATAGTTTTGTATCCATGCCGTTTTCTTTGATAAACCCAAAACTACTGGTGACGGCCAGGTTTCCCGCGGCAGCGTCAATATCATTGCCGTACACCATCCAAAATTCGGCTCCGCGTGCGCTAAAGACATAAGAATTGGCTTTGATGGCATCCATGAATTCTCCGGTCTTCAATTGATAACTCTGGCCCTGGGTGGCGCCGGCCGGCTCAAAATTAAAAGTGCTGGCCCGCACCGGATTTAAAAAATTGACGATCAGGCGCACGCGGTAGCTGGTCTGCTCATCTAAAACGACCGTTGTGCCGTCGCCGCGCAAGCGCTCAAAATCCATTTCCAAAACAGCGATCTTGTTTCTTTCAGGCGCCCAAAACGTCATGAAAAACTTGTTGGCCGCGCCGTTGACAGCCGAGCCCAAAAGCCAGTCATGAGCTCCCAGCTTCATGCGAAAAAGAGCCAAATTTTTGTTCAGCAGACGATCGAGCCTGACGTTTCCCACGGGCTGCTGGCCGGGCTCGACATCAAGAGGCATAACCAAGCCGGATGTTTCTTCGACAACCGGACCGAGGGACGGATCTCGTTGCTGGATTAGCTCTTTAGATTGCCTGGCCTGATTTGCCTTAATCGTCACTTTTCCCAAAAAGGCTTTTTGACCTTCAAGAAACAAATAATCCGCTCTGTCCGCGGCTGAAAGTTTCAGCGCAACCGCCGCCAAAAAAACCGGCAACCAGCATATTTTTGACATACGTCATTCCCCCTTTAGTTTAATATACGGCGATAACGAATCTTATTTTAGCTCTTCTGCGCGTCAGATCCGCTTGATTTCAGCCAATAGGTCCGGCAGTAAAATGAATTTGTCAATAAATTTTTTTGCCCCGGCGGCCAAAACTTCGTTTATTTCGCGGCTTTCAGCCGAAGCAGACACGGCCAAAATATTCAGACCGCGGTCAAGAGATTTCAGTTCAGCGACAACATCGGCAGTGGAGAGTCCCGGCATGTGCATATCAATGATCACCAAATCATAATGACCGGCTTTGAACTTTTCTAAACCTTCGGCCCCGCCTGCGGCCGTATCAGTCTTAAAACCCTTGCGGTTTAAATATCTTTGAAAGACGCAGGCTGTGGACTGCTCATCGTCAATAATTAAAATTCCGGCGCCCAGCTTCATTCTACTTTTAAAGATAGCAGGCTGGCCGGTAAAAATCAATACCAAAAGGTTTATATTTCTAAAACCTGAAAGGCTCTAGATTAAACCTTTCATCACTAGCAGAATATAAACAATCATGCAACCGGATATTTATAGAAACCTTGGCCTGCGCGTCAAGGAATACCGTAATAAAATCGGCTGGTCGCAGGAAGAACTCGGCGAACACGCCGGCCTCCACGCCAGCTTCATCGGTCAAATTGAAAGAAACGTCAAAAAAGTCAGCCTTCTGAGCGTTCAAAGATTGGCGGCTGCGTTTAAAGTGAAAATCAGCGATCTTCTTGATGAGAAACCCGTAACGTACACGGCAACCGGCTGGGAAAAAAAGATGGCCGCCGTTATCAGGGACAAGCCGCCCCAACAGCAGGAGTACGTTTACAAATTGACCAGAAAACTGACGCGCCTGATCAGTAAGAAATAGCGGCCACGCCGGGCAGGGTTCTGCCTTCTAAAAATTCAAGGGTGGCTCCGCCGCCGGTTGACACATGGGAAAATTCCGACTCGTTTAATCCGGCGCGATTTACGGCGTAGATGGTGTCTCCGCCGCCCAAAACAGTAAGGCAGCCGCTTTTGGTCCGCAAGGCGATCAATTTGGCGAGTTCCGAACTGCCTTTGTCGAAAGGAGAGGTTTCAATCACCCCGACCGGACCGTTCCAAAAAATAGTTTTGGCGGTTTCAAGTTCCCGGCTGAAAACTTCAAGCGTCTTTGGTCCCACATCAACGCCGCCCCATCCGTCCGGGATGGCGCTGGAAACGGTGGTTTTGGCGGCCTGCGGCTCGGCAAGCTCTTCGACGATCCAATGGTCATGGCTGACAAGAAGGCGCTTGCCCCCGTTTTGCTTGGCCAGCAGTTCGCCGACCTTGGCCACCCAGTCGTTTTCAAAAGGAGATTTGCCGATGCCCACCCCCTGCGACTTTAAAAACGTATAAGCCAGGGCCCCGCCGACTAAAATTTTATCCACCCCGCGCGCCAGCAGGTTTTCCACCGCGGCCAGCTTGTCCGAAGCTTTAACGCCCCCCAGAAGAACGACAAAAGGCTTCGGCGGATTGGATAAAAGACGGCCCAAAACATCAAGCTCTTTTTCCACTAAAAACCCGAATGTTTTAACGCTCATAAGTCTCGGCAAAGCCTCAACCGAGGCGTGGGCCCGGTGAAGCGCTCCGAAGGCTTCCTCCACAAAAATATCTCCGAGCGCGGCCAAACCCTTGGCGAATTCCTGGTCGTTTTTTTCCTCAGCCGGGCTGAAGCGCAGATTTTCCAAAAGCAAGATATCGCCGGCTTTAAGCCCAGCGGCCTTTTGGGTCAATTCAGCCGACGGATAGGGTTTATCCCACAAGAGGCACTTGTTAAAGGCGATGCCGGATTTTTTTAGCGCAGACTCAAGGCACTCCAAAACAGGCTTCATGGAATATTTCAAATTCCATGTCCCCCTGGGCCGGCCTAAGTGCGAAAAAACGATCAATTTGGCGTTGCGCTCTAAAAGCCATTTTAAGGTTGGAATTGTGGCGGCGATTCTTTTAGGCTCAACGACTTTACCGTCCGCCAAAGCCACGTTATAGTCAACGCGCAATAAAATTATTTTATTGGAAACGTCAATGTCTTGGAGTTTCATATTTCAGGTGCCCGCGGTGATGCCGCGCACGCGCGCCATGAAATCGTCCTGATTGGTGGCGGCCGAACGGCATTCCTCGATCTCGGCCCAGCCGTTGTTGTAAATATCCAAAAGGCTCTGTAAAAAGCTCTGCATGCCGTAATGGCCGCCCTGCTCGATCGCCTTGGGAATTTCGTTAAGCTTGTTTTCAGCGATCAGCTTTCTGACATAAGCCGTGCCGACCATCACCTCACAAGCCGGAAAGCGTCCCCCCTCTTTTTTACGAAGCAGTCTGATAGCCACGGTGCCTTTTAAAAGCTCGGCCAGACGCACCCGAAGCTGGGACTGCTCATGGGGCGGAAAAAGATCAATCATGCGCGATATTGTTTGGACCGAGTCAACGGTGTGCAGGGTTGAAAAAACAAGATGGCCGGTCTCGGCCGCCTGAAGCGCCAGGCGCACCGTTTCCAAATCACGCAATTCTCCGATCATGATGACGTCCGGGTCCTGGCGCAAAGCAAAACGCAAGGCGCTGGGAAAATCCCGATAATCATCCCCCAATTCCCTTTGGCTGATAAGCGATTTTTTCGACGTATGCACGAACTCGATAGGGTCTTCCAGGCTGATGATATGCCGGGCGGTTTCGCTGTTGACGTAATCAATCATGGAGGCTAAAGTAGTGGATTTGCCGGAGCCGGTGGGCCCGGTCACCAGCACCATTCCGCGAAGTTCCTGAGCTAATTTAAGAACGGTTTTGGAAAGTTTAAGCCCCTCAAAAGGAGGAATTTGGCTGGGAATCATCCGCAGGGTGACTGCCGGAAATCCGCGTTCCAGATAAAAGCTCCCCCTGAATCTGGCGCCTAAATCCTTTTTTTCGATGGAAAATTCGGCTGTTCCTTCTTTCTCTAGAGACTCCCGTTTTCTCTCGGAAAGGATAGGATAAATTTCTTTTTTAATGGCCGCGTCATCCAAGACGGCCTGGCCGTCAATCGGCATGATGACACCGTCGACCCGGACATGCGGCGCGAGCCCGGTTTTGATATGAAGGTCGCTGCCCTTTTTTTCAACGACTTTTTTAAGCAGGTCGTCAAGAAGAGACATGGGGGGCTATTTGAGTTTGCGGCTGGTCACGCGCAGATAGGCCGGCTTTTTCAGAAGATCATCCGAAGAAAAAGAACCGAGATTAAAAGACGCGCCCGAATCGCCCATAGGCCGGGCAAGGCCGGCCCCGGCCCGGATCACGGAAGGCTTTTCCTGGCCGAAGGCTTGAGAGGGCATGCCGATGGAAAGACTTTTCAACAAATCCGGCGATAGTTGGGAAAAACGCCGCACCGGTCTTGTTTCCGGACGGGAAAGGGAATGAACCTTGCCGTTTCTCGGAGGAAAACCGGTGGCAATGACCGTCACCTTGATTTTACCGTTAAGCGTTTCATCAAAAGCCTGGCCGTAAAAAACATGGGCTTCATGGCTTGCCGCCGAATGAATAAAGGTCATGGCTTCCTTAATTTCCATAAAACGCACGTTGCGGCTTCCGGTGATGTTGACCAGGACCCCTTTGGCTCCGTCTATGACCACGTTTTCCAAAAGAGGCGAATCAATGGCCAGTTTGGCGGCCTCGATGGCGCGGCTGGAGCCCTCCGCTTCGCCGACGCCCATCAGAGCCTCGCCGGCATTGGTCATGATGGTGCGCACATCAGCGAAATCAACGTTGATTTCGCCGGCGCGGGTTATGACGTCGGTGATCGCCTGGACCGCGTGGCGCAGAACGTCGTCGGCCATATGGAAAGCCTCGTCGGTCGTGGTCTTGTCGTTGATGACGCTGAAAAGCTTTTCATTGGGAATGACTAAAAGAGTGTCCACGTATTGCCTTATTTCCGAAATGCCGCTTTCTGCCTGCTGGGCCCTGACCCTGCCTTCGTATTCAAAAGGCCGGGAAACAACGCCCACCGTCAAAGCCCCGCGATCCTTGGCTATTTTGGCGATAAGAGGCGCGGCGCCCGTGCCGGTTCCCCCGCCCATTCCCGCGGTTATAAAGACCATGTCGGCGCCCTCGATGACCTCGCGAAGCACATCAACCGATTCTTCGGCCGCTTTCCTGCCTTCCACTGGATTGCCGCCGACTCCCAGGCCTTTTTTCAAGCGTTCGCCGATTTGAATTTTGACATGGGCCTTATTGCGGCGCAGGTCCTGCGCGTCGGAATTGGCCGCGATAAACTCAACATTGCGCAC
>JACQWW010000193.1 GCA_016209025.1 Elusimicrobiota bacterium
AACTCTAGTGAACGACAAGGCATCCTTGGATGTTTTGGGAATTCGTTATATCATTGCTTTGGAAAACGAAAAGGTATCGTCTTCTTTGATATTAGAAAAAACTCTTGGAACGCCCGATGGCCGCAAAGTCCGAATTTGGATGAACCATGATGCTTGGCCTGAAGCCGTTTTTTTAAATCCGAAAGCCCGTGAAGTCAACCTGCCTTTAAAAGAAAAATGTGAACATGACCGTTTTTTGTGCAAAGACTTCTCTTTAGTGCCATCTTTTCGTTTACCTAAGGATACTATTCATTTGGTCCAACACCACGGGGATTTATCCCTTCAATTGCCGCCAGCCCCCTTCCCGCGACTATTATGGATATCTCAAATGTTTAGAAAAGGCTGGGTAGCGACTACCAAAGGACAACGCCTGGAAGTCTTTCCGCTTTTTGAGCATACTATTGGGATTTCTGTTCCTCCTAATGTGAACGAGATAAATTTAAAATTTAAGCCCACCGCTCGGCGACTGACTACCTTTTTTTCCGAAGGCTCCTTATTTTCGTCAATTTTGATATTAATTGGTTTATATTGGAGGCAAAGAGTATCAAAAAATATAAAAATCGTTTAGCCCAACAACCATTGATTTTATTTTTTAAAAAATTTTGCACAAACCAAAAATCGTTGGCCTAATTCCAGCGAGATCGGGCTCGCAGCGCGTGCCGGGGAAAAATATCCGTCTTTTAGCCGGACATCCGCTCATTGCCTACACAATCAGCGCTACCAAAATGAGTGGCGTTTTTAGGCGCATTGTCGTATCGACTGATTCAGAAACATATCGTTCCATTGCGCTTCATTACGGAGCAGAAGTTCCATTCTTGCGCCCCGTTTCAATAGCAACGGCAAAATCGCCTGACATCGAATGGATAACTCATGCCTTTGATCAATTAAAAGAAACCTGCGATGCCTTCGGCATTTTACGGCCTACCAGCCCCTTTCGTCAGGCTGAAACCATTAAGCGCGCCGCGGCCCAGTTTCTAACCAAACCGTATTTGGATTCCCTGCGCGCCGTAGAACTTTGCCGCCAACACCCGGGGAAAATGTGGATTATTAAAGACGAAACCATGCGTCCGCTCTTAGATCAATCGCAACTCGCCGTTCCTTGGCATTCGAGCCAATTTCAAACCCTGCCAAAGATTTACGTTCAAAACAGCAGTCTGGAATTTGCTTGGAGCCGCGTCTTAACCGACAACTCAATTTCAGGCAAGGCGATCGCTCCATTTTTAACTAACTATCCCGAAGGATTGACTTTGGACTACGAAGAAGATTGGTATCTTGCCGAACGCCTCATCGAAACCGGAAAAGCCAAACTGCCCACCATTACTAAAAAAACCGTTTATCCTGCCCGGCAATGAGCGAGCTTGTCTTTGTCGGGCTTGACGAAATAAAGCGGCTACAAAACCTCGCAACCGGAAATGAAAGGCGCATGGAAACCTTTGCCGCGGCCTGCCGCATCAACACGCTCTATATGATCATGAAAGCCGGATCGGGTCACGTTGGAACAAGTTTCAGCTCAATGGATATACTCACATGGCTTTATCTAAAAGAAAAACAGCCCGAAGATATTGTCTTTTCTTCAAAGGGTCATGATGCTCCGGCCTTTTATTCAATTTTAATTGGGCTCGGCCTGCTTGATTTTGGACTTCTTCATAACCTGCGACGACTAGGCGGACTTGCCGGACACCCGGATATCGCAACGCCGCATATCGAAACAAACACAGGATCGCTGGGGATGGGAATTTCCAAAGCCAAAGGCATAATTTTAGCGCGGCGGCTTAAAGGTGAAAAAGGCCGCGTCTTTGTTATCAACGGAGACGGCGAGCTTCAAGAAGGCCAGATTTGGGAGTCCATGTTTTCGGCCGCCAATTTAAAATTGGGAGAGCTGACGGCTATTGTTGACCACAATAAAATTCAATCGGACACATGGGTTCATAAGGTCAACGACTTGGGTAACTTAGAAGCCAAGTTCCGCAATTTTGGGTGGCACGTTTTACGCTGTGACGGCCACAATTATTCTCAATTGGCCGACACCTTCAGCCGCTTGTCTTGCATTGACGATAAACCAAAGGCGCTTATTGCCGATACGATCAAAGGCAAAGGGGTGGCCGCCATGGAACATACTTCCATGAAAGGCGAAAACGAGCTTTACCATTTTCACAGCGGCGCCCCGGGTGAAGCAATATATACCAAAGGCGTCGCGGAACTCATAGAACAAGCGAATAGTCAATTACGCGCTTTAGGCGCCGCTGAATTAAAAACGGAAAAAACGCCCAAGCCAGACAGGACTTTGCCTCAAAAACCGCAAAGACTCATCAGCACGTATTCACAAGCGTTATTGACCCAAGCGGAACAAAACCAACGCATTGTCGTGCTTGACGCCGACCTGATGCATGACTGCGGCCTGACGCCGTTTAAAAGTAAATTCCCGCAACGCTTTTTTGAATGCGGCATTGCCGAACAAGATATGGTTTCCATGGCAGGCGGCATGGCTTCGCGCGGAGCGCTTCCCATCGTCCACTCCTTTGCCTGCTTTCTTTCTTCACGTCCCAACGAGCAAATTTACAACAACGCCTCTGAAAGAAAAAAAATCATCTATGTCGGCTCTTTGGCGGGTCTTTTGCCCTCCGGTCCGGGACACTCCCATCAAGCCGTCCGCGACATCGCCGCGCTTTCCGCAATACCGGGACTTATTTTAATCGAACCGTCCAATGAACTCGAAACAAATCAGGCGCTTGATTTTTGCGTCAATCAAACCGCCGAAAGTTGCTATCTGCGCCTCATTTCTCTGCCCTGCGAAACTCCTTACCAATTGCCGGCCGATTATCGCTTGCGCCCGGGACGCGGAGTGGCATTAACCGAGGGTGAAGATGCCGTCTTGTTTAGTTACGGCCCGATTATGCTCTCCGAAGCTTACCGGGCATCAAACCGGCTTCGACAACACGGCATCGGGCTCAAAGTGGTTAATCTGCCATGGTTGAATCGCATCGACGTTGAGTGGCTCGGTGAAATTGTTTCAGGCTGCCCGTGGATTTTCACTTTAGACAACCACTACATTAAAGGCGGCCAGGGGGAATTCATTCTGGCCAGCCTGATGGACTCAAATCTCGGACACATTCGCGTTCAACGATTCGGCCTCACCGACATTCCAGCTTGCGGCACAAACGAAGAGGTTTTAAAATTCAGCCGCCTCGATGCCGAAAGCCTTTCGGCAGCAATAGAAACGACGATTAAAAAGCCGAGGGAACACTTTTAGACTCATTGTGAGATTTTCAACAAAAGTCTTAACAATTTTTTCATCAGACGTCATCACAACAATTCTTCAAATGGCCCTGAGCATCTGGATCGCCAGAGTCCTGGGGCCAGACAACCTGGGATTGCTTGTCTTGATTTTTGCCATTATCAACTACAGTGACGAATTCGGCCGTATGGGTATTGACCATGCGGCCATTTATGTCTGGGGAAAAAAGGAGGCGCAATTTTCACAATTAAGACGCCATGTTTTTCTGATTGCGACAATCCAAGCAGCCATATGCATTGCCATATTTATTATTTTTCGCAAGCCCTTAATGAGCGCCTTGTTTAAACAACACGACCTTTCTCTAAGGTGGTATGCGCTGACTTTAGCCAACATTCCGCTTGCCATTTATCTTATTTACGCACGCAAATTACTGCTGGCCAAACAAACGCTGTGGGCTTATAACGCGACTCTTTGGTCGGCGCCCTTGTGCCAATTGACCCTGCTGGCTCTGACCAAACTTGCCGGTGTGGCCCTGACGATCGGATGGGTTCTCGCCGCCAACCTTGCCGGCCAGATTATTGTCGTTGTTTGGTCTTATTGTGAAATATTAAAGCTTGACCCGACACCGGCAGGCCCCCTGAACTCGCACCTTGTTAAAAATCTTTTTCGTAGGGGACTGCAAATGTACCTCCTAAATGCAGTTAGTTTTTTGCAAAAAAGATTCGATTTGATCATTGTCGCCTATTTGCTTGAACCCAAGGCCATTGCTTTTTATTCACTGGCATCAACGGCCAGCCAAATGCTCTGGAAGATTCACAGCTCTGTCGGCACCCTTTTTTATACTGTGACAACCGAAATGAAAGTTGCGGATGCGGCCGGCTTTGCCTCTAATGTCTATCGGCACCTTGCCTTTTTATTGACCATCGCCGCCGCCTTGGCCGCGGTCATGATCGGGCCGGCCGTTCGCTTGCTTTATGGAGCCG
>JACQWW010000194.1 GCA_016209025.1 Elusimicrobiota bacterium
ATAGATTTTGTCCGTCATAAAACTACTTGCGGTATCAATCCAATTGGTTGTCATCGGATAAACCGGAAAATCATCAAGATACCGCTTGTAATAGATGCCATCGCCGATGACTATTAGACGCTTCGCGACTGCCAAAGAATCAAGTCCGGCTTTGTCGGTCTTCCAACATTTACGCTTGTCGCCATTGTAGACTTTCCCCTCAAATTTATACGCTCCCAGGTCCCCCTCTGTTGCCGGCCGGGTTCCCATTAAATTGTCAGCACTAAAGAGCCGCCAGCCTTCCGAAATTTGCGTGGGGTCTTGCTTCTCTGAAGCAGTCAGCGGCTTCCAAGTTTTACCATCAGGTGATTCAACGTTGACGTAATTGGTTGCGCCAATTGCGCCGGCTTGCTTGGGCCAGTAAAGACTTCGTGATTTAACTCCCGTTTTATTTTTGGCATACCACAACAAATAGTCTGATGCAGAAGAAAGCAACTCAGAACTTTGGGCGGTTGCTTTTGTGAATGTAACAACCGCACAAAAATTCTCACTCCCAAAAACCTCATCCAAAAGGTTCCTCACCAGATGCACGTTTTCATCACCAATCTGCATAAAAATTGAGCCGCTTTCCGCCAAAAGTTCTCGCGTCACCGTAAGCCGATCACGCAAATAAGCCAAATACGAATGAATCCCAAACTCCCAGGTATCGCGGAACGCCTTGATTTGTTCAGGCTCCCGAGTGGCATCCTCGGCCTTGCCGTCTTTAACATCACGCTTTCGGGTTGATACCTGCCAGTTGGAGCCAAATTTGATGCCATAGGGCGGGTCCATATAAATCATCTGGACCTTGCCTTTTAAGCCCTCTTTTTCAGCCATGGAATTCATGACCAGCAGGCTGTCGCCCAAAATCATACGGTTGGACCAGTTTTGCTCATGTTGATAGAACTCGACAAGCTTCTCAAACTCAATGCCGTTAAAATTATCAAAAAGGCCCGGCTCTTCCTGCTGCCTGCCCTTTTCGCGCCTTAAGTTTTCAATCAAAGCCTGCGGCGAAATTTTTTCCTGGATGTAGATAGGAACGGCTGGAACAGCCAAATCTTTGGAGTCCCGCTCGTCTTGGCCCTTCCAAACCAGCTGGGGGTCAAGAGAGGGATCGCGCGGATAAAGAATCATTTTTGGTTTTTTCTCGTCGTCCTTGACGAAATCATGGAGCTCTTGCGTGGGGATATTGGCCCGCTTGTCTTTTTTATGGACGGTCGCCTCAACCGGAACGTGGTTTAAAGTTTTGGTTTTACGGGGCATTGCCAATTATTATCCTTAAAATAATGAATCATGGGACTGGATTCCGGCTTTCGCCGGAATGACGAATTTCTTTGATCGTGGCTCGGATGGTGTTTTGGGCGTCCCAAGGGTCAGATATTTCAATAAACGCCCAGCGGCCAAACTCGCCATGGTTATTGATCGCCGGAATCCAAAAAAGCCGGGCCGTATCCACCTTTGTTACCTTGTCTTTTTTACGTTCGCCTGTCACTTCGACGATCAGATTCAAGAGGTTTTGGGGAGAGGGTAGACGGAGATGGACGATGAAATCCGGCATGTAATTTTTCTCTTCGCCGCTTAAGGTGTAAGGAATACAAAAGCCGAGACCTTGATTTTTGACATAACAGACCACTTCGTCCATTTCCTCCAAGGCTTGGGCCATTTTCTGCTCCCAAGAGCTCGTATCAGCCACGACGTGGCTGACATGGCATTTATCCGGATGGGTCGGATAAACCGGCCGCACCGTGCTGAAATCCACGTATCTGGTGGAGCCTATGGCGTCATAAGGGCGCAAGATGGGTTTAATGGTTTTCTCGCCTTGCTCGGACCGGGATATAGCTTTATAAATGCAATCCGAAGCCTCATGGGAAAATTCGCTGATAAGAAGAAGCTGGGGGAAGGCATTGTCCTTTAGAATCAAACATTGAGACATCCAATCTTTGGCAATCGAGGCAAGCTGGGGGAAAAGCCAATGCTTTGTGTCTCCATCATCGTCGCGGAAATATTTTTCCAGCACCCTTCTGGCCAAAACAAAAGCTGCTTCCTGGGGACGGCGGCGCCCAAGATCATCGAGGGTATGCCGGCTGGACTCGCCGACAATGGGATCGAGGTCCACTCTAGTTGGAATATCAGCGGTTGAAATGGCCATTTTACATTCGTCGCCGAATGTCACCTTAAGGCTTTCAGAAGGCAGGTCATAACGGTAGCCCATCACTCTGGGAAAGGTGATTTCGCAGGCAAGGCGTTCTTCCAGGGCGCGAACGCGCGTTGGCATAACCAATTGGGGAATAATCGTAGTGGAGCCTGAGCAGGGAATAAATGAAATAGGAACGCCATAAACCTCGGCATACTCAGGCGTAAAAAGGCCTTTTTCGTTTAAGGCATGGGACATGCGGCGCAGGCCGCGTCCCACCACCTGTTCGCACAAAAGCTGTGTGCCAAAGGCGCGCACGCCCAGGATATGGGTTACTGTAGTAGCGTCCCAGCCCTCGGTAAGCATGGACACGCTGACCACGCATTTGACATGCTCGCCGAGCTTGCCGGGCTTGCCGACCGTGTTCATGACCTCGCGCAGTAAATCCTCGTCCGTAAGATTTTCGGCATCGCGGCCGGGGAAACGAGCGCGGTATTCAGCTTTGAATTCTTCGATCTCGGCGGCCACCATTTTTTTAAATTCCGGACTCATGCCCTCGCCGCTTTCAAGCTGCTGGCTGTCAATAAGAATTGTGTTGGGTTTGGCCAGCCATTTGCCGTTTTCTTCGTTGTTAAATATCGGCATTTGGCCGGGCACGATTACTGTTGAGCCATCCTTCTTTTGCTTTTCCCAGCCGGCAATATAGTCATAAACCAACTTGGAAACGTTGGTGTTGTTGCAAACAACGATAAAAACGGGCGGAGTTTGGCCTTTTACCCGCGCTTCATTGTTATTTTCCCAGCGCCCATAGTGCTTTTCGTAATTGCTGTAGAGACTGTGAAGGGCTCCCTGTAATTCCTTGGGCAAATGCGGCTCGCCTGAAACGGCTTTTGCGTTACGGCCTTTTTTGGGCAGATGTTCGCGTATATTTCTCCATAGGTCCCGATAAGTGGGCTGGTCCCCTTTCATTTGGTCATCCGCCACAGGAACGCGCGGGACCTTGACAATGCCGGACTCTATGGCGTCAATCAGCGAAAAGTCGGAAACCACCCAGGGGAAAAGAGTGCCTTCCTGGTAGCCGGAGCCGCGCAGGAAAAACGGCGTTGCCGAAAGATCGTAAGCCATTTTGACGCCTATTTTCTTTTTGACGGCCTCCAGCCCTGATATCCAGACGCGAGCCTCTTCCTCGCGTTTTTCGGCTTCACGGCGCTCCTCGCCGCTCATTATTTCTTCAATATCGGCTTGGCGCCGCCGATAGCAGTGGTGAGCCTCATCGTTGATAACAATGATATTTTGCTTGTTGCCCAAATCGCGGCAGACACGGCGGACCATTTGATCGGGAGTCTCCACCAAGGCGCTGTCTTTCCCTTTAGAAAGGATGGATTTGGTAAGCCTTGAAGCATCGCTTAGTTCGCGGGTTTTGAAAGCGTGGAAATTAGTGATGAAGACTTTGGCTTTTCCAAGGTCCGCGACAAACTCCGGAGGAATTAAATCCCAATGGCGGTAATAATTCTGAGGGTCGCTGGGAAGCAGAACGCGCAATCGGTCGCGGATGGTAATGCCTGGGGTAACAACCAAAAAAGCGTCGGAAAATCGGCTGTCTTTGGGATTGGCCAGCTTATTGAGGGTCTGCCAGGCGATCAACATGGCCATTACTACGGTTTTGCCGCTGCCTGTCGCCATCTTCAAAGCGATGCGGTATAGGTCGTGGCCGGCGCCTTCATTTGCTTGGCGCAGGTCATTTTCGATCCAGGCATCGCTTTGTTTTTTTGCCGCTTCGGTAATATAGATCGCGGTTTCGGCGGCTTCAATTTGACAAAAGAACAAGCGCTGGTCGCGTTCGCAATTGCGCCACCATTCCAGGAGTCTGGCCGTTGTTTTTGTCACATCAGGATAGCCGCGCTGACGCCACAGGGAAACCCTGGAGCGGACTTGATTGATAAATTTGTTATCTTCGATTCGGTCCAAGGTCCACTCGGTTTCAAAAAGTGTTGCCGCCCCTTTTTTCTTGGGCCTGGGAATCGGCACAAAATAAGAACTAACCCTGCGGTTTTCCTCGATTTCATTGGTAATCCCTTCTTTAGAGAAACGGAATTGGCGTTTTGGTTCCTCAAACGCAGAATTAATAATGGGGTTTTCGATGACGACTTGTTTCATGGAATCTCTTTTATCCTATCAAAAGTATTCCTTTTCCCGCCGCGGGGACCACCCGCGAAAGGATAACTCGATAGGAGTAAATTTACCTTACGGTCCCTTACGGCAAAAACAAAAAATAAAATTCAAATATTTATTTCAATTTTTTATAAAGAGTTTCCAAGACCTCTGTTTCTTTGGGGAAAACTTTTTTATTGTCCTTGATCGTTTTTGAAAGAAAGGCCACGGCTTCTTGGCTGCGTCCCATAACGGCCAATGCCTCGGCTTGAATTTTAGCCACGGCAAGGCAATTGGCGCCGTAGCATAGGCGCGCGGCTTGGCTTATCAAAGCCAAAGCCGGTTCCGGCTTGTTTTTTCCCAACAGATATTTGGCAAAGCGGTAGGGGTAAACATAATCCGAGGGCCAGGCTGTGATAAGCTGGGGATAAAACAAGCGGAGCCTTGAATCATAGCCGGCTAGTTCAAGAAAAAATCTCAGATTATCATCATGATTGCGGTCCTGGCCTGGCGGCAGTTTTTGATCGTCAAGATATTTGACGGCCCGTTCCACTAAATGAGATTTTTCGGCATTAAGGCCCAGGCGATCATAAACATCAGCCAAAATTTCGATGCCGGTTCTCCAATCGGCGCAGCGATCGTCTCCGGTGATAAAAAAACGTTTGTCCGTCAGTTTTTGAAGCGCCTCTTTTTCCGATTCATATACAGGCCGGCTGATTTGAGGCGCCAGATTTTCCAACAGCTCATTGCCGTTGCTGATGTCATAGGCAAGAT
>JACQWW010000195.1 GCA_016209025.1 Elusimicrobiota bacterium
CAGGCACGACCTCAAGCGCCTTTGTCCTTCAGTTGGCTGATTTTTATGGAAACATAACCCCAAATCCTTTGGCCGGAGACATCTCTTTCATGGGCAAAAGCGATTCAACCGGCACCGTGTATTTTACTTGGCCTGATCCCGGAGCGAATCCAAAGCAAATGCCCGCGCCCGACACTTTCGTTTCCGATATCAGCCGGATTACTCCGGGCCAAAGCACCGGCACTTTTTATCTTTACGACACTATTGTCAGAGTTTCCAGCCTGACGATAGATTCGCCTCAGTCGGACGGCTGGGGTGTGGCGGTTCAAACGTATTCGGTGGTGCCGGGGGTGCCGGTCAAGCTCGAATATATGATGCCGCCCAGACGCCTGGTGGCCGGCGCCACTGTTCAGTATCAGATCATAAACGACAACGGCACCCCGAATAATCCGGCTGACGATCCAAGATCGCCGGACCCGGCCCCCATTACCGTGGTTTTAAAAGATGTTTTCGGCAACATTACTTCAGGCACCGGCCCTGTTAACGTTGATTTTTACTCAAGCGGAGCTTTGCCTTATCCCTCCTACACATTGCGGGCCGGCCTTGATCCGTCAAAAACGGTTCAAGACAGCTCTGACTGGGCTTTGATCGGGCAAGGCTATAATCCCATGACGGTTAGTATCTCGCCGGGCCAGTCCCAGGCCACGGTTTATATCTGGGACACCCGGGCCGGCACCACCACGGTGCGGACCCGGGCCATCACCTGGGACAATAAGCAGCTGCCTTATGCTGACCAGGATCAAGTCATCACCCCGGCCAAAGCCCATCATTTCACCTTGCACCACGACTTCACCCCATCGAAGCCTTTAAGAGTCGGTCAAACCGGATTTTTTGCCTGCAACGTACAGAATGAGTGCGGTTTGCGGGTGCGCGATCTTTACGGCAATATCGCCTGGGGCGATCAGGTCAATGGCCAGTATTACACCGGCACCGTGCTTTTTGCCCATACCGGCACAAGCACCACGGTGACCCTGGTGGACAATCTCTCAAACAGCACATATTACACTTTCAGCGCGGTTCAGCCTAATGTCAATCAGCCCAACCCCGGAGAATATAGGGCTCTGCGCATAAGTGATTCGATCCAGGAAAACCTCAAGGTTTTTGCCTCGGACTATGCGACCATAAATTTGCCGGCCACTGATCCCAATAAGATTTTCGGTTATACCAATGATTTGGACCGCGAGATCGCGGTGCCGCGATCCGACGGCGACGTGGTGACCGGCGGCGTGGTGGTCGTGCCCCAGGACTGGGCCCCGGAGCCGAACAACACATACAAGCAGGCGCAGACTTACGTGGGCAGTCAGATTCTTGGCCGGACTAAAATTTTTCAAGGCGACGGCAACACCGAATCAATGTTTTTTCCCATTCCCATGTTGAGACTCAATTTCGCGGTCCAGCCTTTAGGCTTGAGCTTGACGGCAAGATTAAGAACCCTTAAAGTCAAAAAATTAGGCAACCTTGACCATAGCGACGCGACTCAAATGGGTCTCTATTGGGACGGGGCCGGCGGCGACGGCATTTTCCGGGGCGAGGATTCTTTCGGCGGAACCCCGAGAGACGCCTTGATTTCCACCGGAGTCTGGTCCGACGGCGAAGGCGGCTGGACCTTTGATAGTCTCGATACCCTGGCGCCCCTGGCCGCCAACCTGGGGACCGGCAGCAAGATGTTTTTCCTGGCCGTGAGAATTTCCAGCACCGCGGCCACCCCGAAAACATTAGGGCTCGAGCTGGGCAGTCCCTCGTCGGTGATTTTGTCGCCCGATTCCCAAGCCGGCGTTTCCGCCAATAATTTCACCATCCGCAGCGCCACCAGCCCGGTTGACCGGGCCCCTGCCACTATTCAGCTCAAATACGATCAAAATGATCCCGAAGACAATATCGCCGCCTTTTATAAAGGGTCCACCGATGACTTTGCCGTCAGCCACGCCACCGTGCCTCAAGGCGAAGCCAGGGCCGGCATGGTGCGCCTGGCCATGTGGACCAAGGAGCTTACCGCCACTTTAAACAACATCAGGGTCATCAGAATCGGCGATGGCGCGGACAGCCACATCAAATCAGTGCGCCTTTTCCTGGATCAAGAGGACGAGCATCCCGAGCAGGGCAACAAGAAATTCGATCAAGGCAAGGATTGGGAAATCACCAATTGGCAGGCTCCGGTGACTTTCGATACAGGCTACGTGGTTTTGGATATCGTCAATAAGCCGCTCCACGGCCTCATTGATACGACCACCAGGTACTTTTTTATTTCCTATGAGTTAAACCAGTCGGCTTTGGCTGGATCTTCCAACGGCCTGGCCATCGGGCCGCAGGACATCCACCCCCTGGAAGGAACCATGGCCCCTTATCCCAATATCCAATCTTCAAACGTCACCACCGTGCCCACCACCGACGAAATGCGCGTGCGCGACGTAAATAGGCCGGTGCCGGGGGTTGAAGTCATCAATTCCCAAGTCTACCAGGGAGACGTCAGCACCGCGGTCATGAAGCTGACTTTGGGCGCCCAGCAAAACACGGTTGTTTGGCAGGGCTTGAAACTCGATCGCTGGTCTCATTCGAGCCAGGGAGGGCTCAAGGCCAACAAGCCCGATGACGTCAAAAAAATCACCATCTATTGGGACAAAGATAACAACGGTCTGTTCTCTGCGACTACGGATCAATTGGTGATTGATTCGGCCAGGACATATACCTTTCCCAAAGCCGCGCTTATAACCGCGATCGGCGAATACGACAACACGGTTCAGGTAAACAATATCATGCTCTTTTTTCCGTCGGACGATCCTTTTTCGATTGACGCCCCGGGCCGTTTGGTTTTGGGTGATGACCGGACCGACGGCGTCAAGGAGGTGGTGACTTATGCCGGCGTCGAACGTGAGCTTAATCTTTTTACCGGGGTTTCCCGCGGCCAGGAAGGCACAGCCAGAATGTCCTGGAGCACCGGCACGGTCGTCAGCGGTCAAGCCAGGGTCAGAATCAAAGGGGTGGTGGAAGGCCTGGGCGGCGAAGAGATCGTCACCGATGACAAAAATTATTTCGTTGTTTACGATGTTGATTATCTGGCCAATGTCCATTCCCAGGCGCGTTTGGGCGCGGAAATCCGCTCGCCTGATTATTTTTCCGTCATCAGCCCGGACTGGGTGGGCAACACCAATAACATGATCGGCCTTCCCTCGGCGGTTCCCCCCGGGAAAAGCGTTTCCTATTTGACGACCGTCAGGGAGTACGGCGATAAAGTCACCGTGGTTTCCTCCGGCACCGCTCTTAGCATCGAGCCGGTCCAGGCCTCGGTTGACAATCCGATGGCGGTCATGCGGCTTTCCGTGGACAAGGCGGATGCGGTCTGGCGGGGCATGATCGTCAAGGCAACGGGAACGGCCGCGGCCAACGGCGTTTTCAACGAGGAGGTAAGCCTGGTGAAAATTTGGAAGGACAACCCTTTAGCCGGAAGACAGGGCATTTTCGAGGTCAACGACGTGCTTGTCGGCTCAGGCACTTTCGGTTCAGCCGGCCAGTCCCTGGAAGCGCCGGTAAAATTCAGCCAAGCCAATTTTCAGAGGATTATGACGACACCCCAGATTTATTTTATTACCTACAACATTTCCGACAATGCCGTGCCTCTTGATCCCGACACCAAAGAGGCGCGCACCGTGGGCGCGCGTTTTGACCAGGATTCTTTCCCTCAATATATCAACGACATTGACGATCCTTTGAGCGACTGGATTTCCGAGCCCAATATCCTGGCCTCAACCCAGCCTTTTACCGGCAACCGGCACCGGCTTAAAGCTTCGCCCAGAGACGTCACGGTGACGCCGTTTCCTCTGTTTACCTCGGCTTCAAGCCGTTTTTCGCCGAATAAACAGCTGACTGCCGCGGCCGGGGCCGCGGAAGATACGGTTTTCCTGACCGATACTATTGATCTAGCCCAATGCGGCATCGTCAAAATTCAAAGCGAAATCATGGCTTATTCCGGCATAAACGCTGCGAGCATTTTGAATGTCCAGCGGGGCTTTTACGGCAGCGAGGCCGCGGCCCACTCATCTTCAACCGTCCTGGAGCCTTATACCGCGGTTTTCGACGCGCCTGTTTTGAGCGGTCCTTTAAATGAGTCGGCCACGGTCATCGGCCTTTCCAATGCCGCGGGGTTTGCGCCCTGCGGTTACGCCACTATCAGCCGTGCAGACGTGGCGGAAATCGTTTATTATGCGGCTGTTTCAGCCAACCCAGTGGCCTTGACCGGGGTCAGGCGCGGCCAATTCGGCCGCAATGCCACAAGCCACCTGCAAGGCGAAACCGTGACCCCGGCCATAACTCAGGGCGACCAAAAAATGGCGGTGCTGAAATTTTGGGCCAGATCATCGGGCTATGAGGTTCCCTGGACCAGGGCGCTTATCAGCCGGGTTGACGCAGCCGGCCTTAATGACCGGGACACGGACTCCAATGAAGTGGCGATTTTCAAGGACAACGGCGACGGCGTTTTAAACCGCGTTTTAAATGCCGAGGCAATCGGTGAAGTGGCTCCGTTTACCGACACCCTTTTAGGAACAGGCCGTTTCGGGGATCCGCGTTCAGGCGAGGCGGCCATCAATCTTTCCGAAAACGAAGGCCGCCAGCTCTTTACCATTATCGGCACCAACATCAGCACTTATTTCATGGTTTTAAGCGTTGATCCGGCTTCCTTGTTTTCCCATGAGGCAACCGCCAATAAAAACGAGGTATTGGGAGCGAAATTAAGCGATATGATTTTCGACGGCGCTCATAGAAAAACTTTTGAAACCGAGCCGATCACCCAGGTTTTCGCCATCACCCCGACGGTAGATGAGCTGATCATTGAGGACTTGGCGGTCAACCAGGCTGAGGAAGCCCAGACCAAAACCAATGCCCAGGTGATGAGGCTGACCATGAGAGCCAATCATAACACGGTTATTTTAGATTCATTGACCGCCGATCTTTATTCTGATGGAGGCGGGGTAGGTTCCGACATTGCCGCGATCAAGGTTTGGAAAAATTCAGGGGCCGAGGCCTTTGATGAATCGGATACCACCATGACGGCCGGCGGCGTTTATCCCAATCTTTTAACCGGAGGCGGCGATACTTTTGTAGAAGGCAAAGGGGTTTTAAATTTCGTTACGCCCCTGGTGGTGGGCACTGATCCTATTCAGCTTTTCATCACCTATGATATTTCCGAATTTGCGGCGCCCGGTCACCGGGTCGGGCTGAAGATTTCCACGGCCGGTTATTTTGGGGCGGAAATTCCCGACAAAGTCAAGGCAGCCGCGGGCCGGAACTTGCCCATGTCCTCGGGTTTGATTACCATCAAGGAGATCGAAAGCCGGGTTACCATGGGTGTTTATGATGCGGCATATGATTTGCTGGGCCAGGGCGGGGTTTTCCAGGCCCAGGCCATGGTGCCGATCATGCGCTTTAACATGAAAACCGACATTGCCAATGCCAAGTGGCAGTCATTGACCGTCGAGCGGATAGGTTCTTCCCGCGACCCGCTTAAAACCCAGGGCTCAAACCGCGATGTGAAATTCGTCAAGATCTACTCGGACATCAATTCCAATGATACCCTTGACTCGAACGACCTGGTGATTTCTTCCACCAAAACCATTTCCTTCAACGTAATTTCTTCTTCAGCCGCGGTGCCTTTTAATTTAGTGGTCGCCTCCACCCAAAATTGGCCGGCCACCGGCTGGGTAATGGTTTCCGACATCGAGCTGATGAGGTATACCGCGATCGAGCCTGATGCAGGGACCGGCCGGCCGGCTTTGCGCATTGCCGACCGCAGCCTGCGCCTGGGAGATTCCAACACGCCGGCCATTGCCCATTCTTCGGGCATGCCGGTTGAGAAAGTGGAC
>JACQWW010000201.1 GCA_016209025.1 Elusimicrobiota bacterium
AGAATGGTAAAACCGATTCCGGCCAGCGATATTCCCGCTAAAATGCCGCGCCATTGGGTGTTTGTCAGGACAGGCCCACTGGGAGCAAGCGCCGGCGGTGTTTGCGGTCCTGTCTTCTTGTGGTCTTTATGTTTTTTCATTGCTTATTCCTTATTTAAAGGTGAAATATTGGAAAATCGAGCCGTATAAAATGCCGCCTTTTTCCGTGGTTCTTTTGGCCCATTCAAGAGAAAAGAAAAAGGGAAAGGTCTCCAGGATAAAAGTGTTGAATTTAAGGCCCACTCCCGCGGCGTGGAACAGATCGTCCTTCTTTTTGCTTTTGCCTTCTCTTAAAAAACTGCCTGCCCGGTCGTCCCAGCGCGCTCCTTGATCGCTGAACAGGCTTAAATAAATATTTTTGATGTAAAAATCCGGAAATAAATACCACATATGGTAATTAAGGTCGGGAAATACCGGCAGGCGCAGTTCGATATTGTTGATCAATACCCCTCTTTTTTGGGCCGCGGCCGGCTCTTGGGGATAGCCGCGCACCCCCCCCTGTCCGGTCAATTGGAATACTTCGTTGGTCCGGCCCGAACTTCTGCTATAGGCAAGGCGGGAGGCGATTGTGCCGTCGCTGCCCAAAGGAATAAACTGATGCCACTCAGCGAACCTTGAGAGGTAATCCAAATCGAACTCCCAGGACGGCAAGGCTCTTTTGAATCCGACGGAAAAACGCGACCCTCTGGTTACCACGAGATATGGGGCGGTGGTGGTGTCTCTGACGAATTGGCCGATCAGGCGAAAATCCTGCAAATTGGTGATGGCCGACGGATCAGAGGGAAAAGTATGATAGCGCTCGACAAGACTTCCCCCTACATCGAGACGATGATATTTATCCAAAGGATAGCTGGCGATGAACGCCTGCAGGTTTTCTTTTTTCCTGAGCTCCTCGCCCAATTCGCTGACAAGATAGGGATCGCGGTAATGGGAGCCTTTAAAGACAAATTGGAATTGCGGCCTAAAGCGGGTGAATGAATAGCCCACGCTGTAATCTAAGATGCCGGAGCCGGAATTTAAGACAAGATTGGTTGCCACATTGTGATATCCGAGCATGTCCGAGCCCTGCCAATAGGTCAGGGCAAAAAATCCTCCCTGGGTGGAAAAAAAGAAAGCGGGAAAAAACAAGTCTGTTCCGAAACTGGTCCGGTATCGTCCCTTATAACTCATCACCGCCGGACTGATAATCGGGGCAGCCGCGATTTTAGCCTCAGGGATGAACATGGCTGTCGCATCGTCACCGCGCAAAGACGCGGCGCTTGCCTTGTAAGCATGAAGCTCGCCGTCTCGGAAACTGCCCAATAAAATTGCGCTCTCATCGGTTCCTAAGTAGCTGGGCGAAAATACCGCGGTGATTATTTTTGTCCGGCGCAAAACCCTGTTTTCCAAACGGTCAAGCTCATAAAGGTCCCATAAGCCGTCCTCATTTGAAACAAACAAAACCCGGCGTCCGTCCTTTGAGACAGCCGGCGTCTTCTCCGAACGTTTTCCACGGGTGAGCCGCTCGGTGACTTTGCCTTCTTTTTTCCAGATCATCAGATCGCGATCGGGGCGCTCGTCCGGGCCGAGGCTGTTTTCCGTCGAGTAAATAATGCCTGAACCGTCGGGCAGGAACACGGGATGATCGTCGTCCTGAGGGTCGGCGGTGAGACGCTCGATGATTCTGCCGGCCGCCAAATCAACGCTGTAAAGATCGAAGAAACCGTTTTCCATGCCCGCGAGCGCCACGCGGTTGGGATCAGCCGGATCAGGGACAGGGCTTTTGAGCGCCTGAAACTCTTTAAAAAAATGGGTCTCGAGCTCTCCGGTCTTGCGGTCATAACGGCACAAATATTCCTTAAGGCTTTTCTCCCCGACAAAATAAAGATAGCGGCCGTCGCTCGACAGGCTTAAATTTCTGTCCTCAAGCGCGATCCAATCGAGCCGGTGGAAATTCCGGCCCACGAGCATTTTTTTCTTTTTTCCCCCCTCTTGTTCATAAATCGCGGGATAGCCCTCTCTTATGCCGATGAAAAATATCGCGCGGCCGTCCGGCGAAGCGACCGGACTCCAGTTAAAAACCGGGATGGGATATTCCGGGGCGCTCACCCGGGAGCCGTAAAGCGACGGCTCATCGAGGCGCTTGGCCGGCTCCCCGTATTTTTCCTCAAGCCACTCCCGGTAATTTTTGTCAAAACGCTCGTCATCCAAACCTAGGACATCCAATAAAACGCTGGCTGAGTCGAAACGCTCCTTGAAGGACTTGAGAAGCCTGCTTAATTTATCCTCGCCGTATTCATCGGCGATGAATTCAATGATATTGGCGCCTTGCTTATAAGCCTTGGTTATCTGATTGGGTTTCAGATGATTGAAATTATGAAGGTCTCTCAAAGAAAAAGCCGGAGCCTGGCGGCTGGTGGCGCTGTCATTGGCATACATCAAATCAGTCGGTTCGTCAATTTTGCCTGCCCCGTATTCGGCCAAGCCTTCCATGAGCCACAGAGGATAGAGAATGGATTTCAACAGCCTGGCTGATTTCCAAAATCCCTCATTTAAGACCGCGAATTCAACTTCATGGACGAATTCATGATAGATAACATGGCGCAGCCAAGCCATGGAGCCGTTATTGAAAACGAGCAGTCTCTCTTTAAACATCTCGGTGACGCCGCCTGTCCCTTCGCCTATGTCAACGATGCGGGTCTGCTCAAACTCATTGTGATTGGTATAAAGAAAAAAAGGAAGCTTCTTTTTTGGTTTCGCCTCAAGTAATTTTGTGGCGCGATCCCAGGCGCCCTCCAGGTGCTTGGCGCACTCTTCCAGAAGCAGAGGATTTTCCTCGTAGTAATGAATCAAAAAATGCTCGGTTTCCCAAATTTTATAAGGGTAATCCCGGATGAGCAAACGGTTTTTGCCGAAATCCTGAGCCTCTGAAGAAAAGGCCAATAAGGCCAATGACGCCAATGAGGCCAATAAGGCCAAATAATTCCTTCGCCCCATTGGCCTTATTGGCGTCATTGGCGTCATTGGCGTTATCGGCGCTATTGGCCTTTTTTCGGCTTTTTAGCCTTTGCTTTTATTTTTTTCAAGGCGGCTTTGGCGGATTTATTTTTCGGATCAAGCTGGATAAGCCGGCCGGCTGTTTCTTCCACGGCCGCGTCATCGGCCGGCTTTATTTCGTTCAAACAACTTAATCTTCCATCGAGCACTACGGCTTCCTTCGACGGATCAAGGCTTGTTTCCATGGCTTCGCCGTAATAAGCAAGGGCTTCCTGGCAGCGGCCCAATCCTTTCAAGGCCTCAGCTAGAAAGTAGGACAACTCCTTGGAATAGCCTTTCTTGCGGCTCCTGAGATCTTCGAGCAAAGCCCTGGCTTTTTCCCAATCTTTTAGTTTAAGCGAGACAAGAGCCAAATTCTCGACGATCAAGGGATCCGCTTCTTTGCCCTTGCCTTGCGGCATAAGGCGTTCGTAAAAAGCCGCGCTCTGCGCATAAAACCCGAGCTCAAAATGAAGACGCGCCGCCTCCATGGTTGCCGGGCGGTCAAGGGGATAATTTCTTAAAAAGCGGTCGTATTCGGTCACGGCGAATTGTTTTAAGCCGACGGCATTATAAAGACTGCCTAAGTAATAAGGCAGGCGGCTGTCCGCGCTACCGTAATCCCTGGCTGATTCCAGGCGGTTTAAAGCCTCGACCGCATGTTCCCTGCCCAAAGCGTAATAAGCCAAGCCGGAGACAACCAGGGCATCGAGATCAGTCGGATTGGAATCCAGGATTTTTTGGGCATGACTTAAGGCTCCTTCGATCTCCTGGCGCGAAGGAAACTCCTGGGTATTTTTTGGAAAAAAATCCGCCCCGGCCAAACAGCGATATGGATCACGGGCCAAACTGCCGGCTAAAAATGAAGGTCGCTTGGCGGCCAGGAAGCCGGCTGCCGTGCCGGCCAGGAAAAAAATTGATATCCAGCCGATCTTTTTTAAGGCCGGTTTTCTTTTATAAAGATGATCGCCGGGGCGGCTTTGCGCCGGCGGCTGGGGGGCTTTGGAACTCATTCCTCTTGGGCCGCCTCGTCTTCTTCCGGGGCCGCATCGCCGGATGGATTTAAAACCTGTCCCAAGCTGAAGGGCTGGCTTTCTTTGGAATAACGGGCCACCATTTCAGGCATCTGCCTGTCCTCGTACCGGCGGGGTGAAAGAATCACCCTGATGTTCTCGCGGTCAACTTTGAGCACGACCGCCTTGAGCGCCGAGCCCTCTTTGGGAGGTATATCCTTGACGGTTTCGCCAGCCGGGACATAGGCTTCGCGCCTAAAACGCGGCAAGCGCACAAAACAGCCGCCGTTGGCAAGCACCCGGCTGACCATGCCCTCGACGATCGAACCCCTGGAAAAATTTTTCTCAAGCTCGTCGGCCGGATTGGCCTCGAGGGCGCGCCGGCTGACGATAAACCGCTCTTTTTCTTTTTCCTTTTTTAAAATTTTAACCTCGATCGTTTCGCCGGCGCGCCAGCGCTTGCTTAAATCGGCCCTGGGATACCAGGAAGCCTCGATTTGGGGCAAATAAGCCTCGACGCCGCTGATATCCAAACGGACTCCCCCGGCGGCGATATCTCTGACTTTAGCGGCAAGAATGTCTCCTTCCTTGACCGATGAAAGCGCTTCCTGCCTTAACGCTTCTTTCATTTCAACGACGACCTTTTTTCGAGAAACCATGACGGCGCCGTCGCCTGAAATTTCCAAAATCTTAACCTGCACCTTGCGGCCCATCCAGCGATGAAAGGGCCTCGGATCGTCCGTATCGAGCTCCGCCAAAGGCAGTTCCGCCGGATATGGAAAAGCCTTCCAAAGATTAGGCGGCAGTCCCGGCGGCAGGGTTTGCGGTTCGCCGGGTCCGATATCGAGCCCGATAAAAAATCCGTCCCCGCGGCGCCGGTATATCTGGGCATCCAGGCGCAAATTATCCTGATGATGACGCCTGATGTTTTCCAATTGAAGCGACCGCACCGCATATTTGAGCGATAAAAGCGGCCCGAAACCTTCGCCGGCCCCGCTGAGGCGAACCACCGGCAGAACCGTTCCCGCTTCAACAGCCAAGCCGCCGGGGACATCCTGAGCCTTAAGACAGCCTTCGCCTTTCAAGCCTATGTCCATTAAAAAATGGTCATCCTGCCTGGAAACAACGCGGCCCATAATGACGTTTTTTCGGCCGGTAGAGTAAGCCTGTTCCTGCTCTTCAAAAAGTTTGGCGAAATCTTCGCCGTCCGATTCAGGCGCGCTGTTTAAGTCTTCATTATTTTCTTCCATGATCATCCTCACCCGCAAGTTCCCGGACTTTGTTCAAGACCTCCCGGGCGATATCGCCGGGGCGGCCTGCTTTCGGCAAAAGCGGCTTGCCGAAGCGGATTTGAACCTCAGAGCCCAATTTTGGAAACCTGCCAAAGTCTGAAATATAAACCGGTACCACGGGGGCTTGTGTCTTTAAAGACAAATACCCTATCCCCGGCAAAAACCGCTCAAGCCTATTTTCTCTTTTTCTTGTCCCTTCTGGGAAGACTATGAGCATCTCGCCCAAAGTCAACAGGGCAATGGCGTTTTTTAAGGCCCCGACATCGGCGCCCTGGCGACAGAGGCGCACCGCGCCCCAGCGATCCAGTAAAAACCCCAGCAAGGGGTTGCGGAACAGTTCGGCCTTGGCCAAGGCATAGGGCCGCCTGATGCGGCCGAGCACTGTCCCCAAGAGCAGAGGGTCCCAATTGCTTTTATGATTGGCAGCCACCAAAACGCGGCCTGTTCTTGGGACATAATCCAAACCGCTCA
>JACQWW010000205.1 GCA_016209025.1 Elusimicrobiota bacterium
GCGGCGATGCGGTGGGATTGGCAGAATTGGTTCAGCTCTTGCTGAGCTTCCTGGGAATCAAAGATCGGGTCAAGCGATTAATTGACAGTTTCGCCCGGCAGGACTAATGGCCTGCCGCCTGCTCCTGGCCGAACGCGCCGATCAAGTTCAATTTTTTATTGACAAAGGACTGGCCGCGAACGGGGCGTGGGTTGCTCTCGGCCCTTCTGCCATGGATTGTCTTGACAAAAAGGGGATCGCCTATAAACTTTGTGAAGAACTCTACAAGGCCGAAGAGTTGGGGGCAATTTGTGAAGAGGGACACCGCCAAGTTGAAAAGCTCTGCGGGTGGCTGGATGAACAAATGCATGAAGAGCATCCAAGCCTCGAAAACTGGGGGATGCGCCCTTTTTTATTTCATATTTTTCCTCTCACAATGCTTTTTGACGGCCTGAGAAGCCGCATTTTTAAGTTAAAGAAAATACTGCAGGCATTCCCGCATTCTGAGCCTTGCCTTTGCCGTGAACCAGGTTACCCATGGGGCTCATACGATCTGTGTTTTTCAATGGAAGAAAATTTATGGGGGATCCTCGCCTCTTTACCGGGATGGAAAAATCCCATAAAAATCTTTCCAATGTCCGGCCGAAAGCTCCAGTCGCGCGGCAAAAAAAGCGCATTCGCCGCCGGAACTATTCTTAAACCCGCCATCAGCTGGGTAAAGCAAAATTCGATTTTATTGTACACGCTATGGCGAAGTCTGAGGGATCGTGATTATCAGGCATCGGCTTGCCTCGCGCTTCCAACGTTTCACGGGGCATTGCTTGTTATGGGGGAGACCGGCCAATGGCGACCCACCTTTGCCGGCTTCAGAACCCATGGGCGGCGGCTTTTATTCGCCACGCCGGATTACTTCATTTCCGGAGAAAAGCCGCCGGATGAAGGCAACGCAAGCGCTCTTCTTAGAAAACTGGAATTCTATCAAGACATGAAGGCTTATTTTAAATTTGACGGCATATCTTTTTACCCCATGCTCAAGGACCGGCTGGCTTGGATTGCCGGGGTAAGTCCGGGAAGATTCTCCCTAATCATGCGGCGCGTCGAGACATCCAAAAAACGATACCGATTAAAGGCCGTTCTCACGGCATCTGCCTCAACGGCAACCGAACACGCCATCAACCAGGCAGCGAGAATCCATGGTTTGCCCGTTTTCGTTTGGCAGCATGGTTTCGTCGGCTACGATGACGCCGGCCGCATAAGCCAGCTCTTCGATTACAAAGACCGCATGACAGCCGACAAAACCTTTGTCTACGGCACAGGCGTTGAAAAAGCCTACTTATCTTACGGGCGCCCTTTTGAATCTGAGGTGGTGTCCATCGGCTCGGCCAGCCTGGATGCCATATTGCCCTTGAGAGAAAAAGGAAACGGCAGCAAAAAAAATGCATCCGGCCTGAATCGGATAACAATTCTTTACGCGACAACCAACTATTTTCAGAATCACTGGTATTACGGAATGCCGCCCGGCTGGTCCGATTGCTTATTTTATCGCGATCAATTAAAAATAATGGAAGTTCTAAGCCGGTTGGCAAAAAATTCCGACATTGAAATTATTGTCAAGTTAAGTCCGTCACGTCAATACGAGGATCCTCCTTGGGTAAACCGGTTTTTAAATACAAAAAATATGCGAATCGCAAAAGAAGGCCAATTTACGGATTTGCTGATTCAGGCAAGCGCGGTCATTCTTGACTGCCCAACGACAACCATGCTTGAAACATTGGCGGCAGGCCGGCCGCTATTCGTGCTATTGAAACATTGGCTTTTTGCCGGCGAAGCCCGGCAGATGCTCGATCGCCGGGCCGTAGGCGCGCTTGAGGTGGAGCCGCTAGCGGCCAGCCTGGAAAGTTATATCGAATCCGGCATCTACCCGCGCGATATCAACAACGATGAATACCTCAAGGCTTATGGAACGTACCTTCATGACTGTAGCAGCGCCATCAGGGCCTTCCAAGTAATCTCAACAGCAATAGGAGCCTGAGCCGATGGGTTAAGTTATAAATTTTGGCTCATGAGCCAAAATTTTTAATATTCTCTCCCTAATGACACGATGGGCCGGCTTTGCGGGATCAAAATTCATGAAATATTTCATTGATTCTTCAGCCTGCCGCTCAAAATCCCCTTGATCCATCGCCAACAGCGCGTCAAGTTTTCTCTCAAAGTCAGAATAATCCGGATTGCTTATTGACCAAAAGCCCGGCGCCGGGCAATCGCGAAATTCGATCCCTGTAAAATTGCAAAAGAATACCTTTTTCCCCCATCCCGCCGCCTCGTAGGCCGCCGCGGAATATTGCGCTATGACGACATTGGAATGATCCATGGCCTCATAAGTTGATAATTTCTCGCGGCTGTAAGGAATGACTTTTGCCTGGGAGCCGAATATTTTTAGAAAAAACTCATTTTGCGCCTCTTGCTCGTGCGAATGTGAAGCAACCGCCAAACGCAAGGACCGCGTTCGAACGTATTTTGCCACAAACTCAAGGTACCGGTCTTGACCGGTTTTAATTGGGCGGTAACACATTCCGTTTGCAATTTCTTTCCGGTATTCAGAAACAAGACAAAGGTCGTAAGATATAGCGCCGGAATTATCCGACACTTCGGTTTTATAATACCCGCCAATTAACGGTCCGACAGGATAAAAATGGTCTATGTCATGACCGTACTGCTTGTAAATCTTCTCCTGATAACGTCCCCAGCAGTAAAAATGGGGCATCAAAATCTTGCTGCCCAGTCTCGGATGATCCGGCAAACAACCGCAGGGATGCTGGGACCGACTCAACAAATCTTCCGGCGTTCTATTTCCTTGCTGCATGGCCAAAAATTCCGCCTTACGATAGAGGCGTGAAATGCGCCAGAAAAAACTGTTATTGTCTTGAAATGTAATCACTATCTTAGGTCTTATATACTCCAAACAACTGACAAGATAAACTACAAATAGTTGACCCAGCCGCATTTCGCCCCAGTACTTAAGATTCTTAAGCATCAAAAGGACGATGACGGGCGATAAATACATGGCATCTGCAGGGGAAGGAAGTATAACGTGCCCGATCCCCGGAAGCACCATGGTAACCAAACGATCTGAGGCCGTCAGATCAAAAACGATAACCTCGCTTTTGGGCGGGCTCGAGAAGCGTATCCCCTTTAATACGGAAAGCGTGGTCTTAAGCCGAATTCTAAGGTGCCGCGTATTCATTCAAATTAAACGGCATAAACACGGGGCCGGTAATGGCTCTGATTTTCTTTCATCCACTCCCAGGTAAGTTTCAGACCCTTATCCAAAGGGACATCCGGTTTCCAGCCGAGCAGGCGCCCAGCCTTGCGATTATCCGCCAGTAAACGCTCCACCTCGCTGCCCCGGGGCCGCATTCGCTGCCCTTCCTGTTTAATGGCGGCTTTATCTCCGCTAATTTCGCCGATAATCCCAGCCAAGCTGCCGATGCTTATTTCCTTTCCAGAGCCCAAATTGATCACCTCTCCCACGGCCTGAGGACATGCGGCCGCCAGGATAAAACCATCCGCCACATTAGATACATAATTCAAATCGCGCAACGGATGAATGTTTCCCAGGCGGATTTCCGTCTGCCCCGCCAAAAACTGGGCCATGATGGCGGGAACGATGGCGCGCGCCGATTGGCGCGGGCCGAAAGTATTAAACGGCCGCACGGTAACCACCGGCAGTCCAAAAGAAAGAAAAAAAGCTTCAACCATTTTGTCCGCCCCTATCTTGCTGGCCGCGTAAGGAGACTGCCCTTGAAGGGGATGATTTTCGTCAATGGGAACATAGCGGGCTGTGCCGAAAACTTCACTTGTTGAGGTATGGATTAGGCGTTCGATGCCCAGTTGACGGGCCGCCAGCAGAACATTGAGGGTGCCCTCGATGTTTGTGCGCGCATATTCCATTGGAACCTGGTAGGAATAGGGAATGGCGATCAGGGCTGCCAGATGAAAAACAATCTCGATGTCTCTCATGGCGCTTA
>JACQWW010000206.1 GCA_016209025.1 Elusimicrobiota bacterium
CCGGCGGGAAAGTCAGGGGGCGCTTACCGCAAGGACACTGAATAACCAATCAGCGTGGAATGGGGATTTGTCGTAATACGTTCGGCTATCACTTTAGAGCTAGCGCCCATTCCCTTTGTCCAACATGCCTCCTCTATCGCGACAAGATTTGGCACATCCTCAAGTCCTGCCTGGAACAACGAAATCCAGTCTGGTCCTGGCGGAATTTTTTGAAATGAGACAGCTGGTTTGACACGAAATTGAGCTTTGGTTTGATTCATAAGCATTTTTACTTTCGCGGGGCTTTCGTGTCTATTGATCCGGCGGATCAGATGTCCGACCCTAGATAACCCCGTCAGACCGTTCCGAAAAAGAATATGACCGGGCTTGACATGAGCCTTGTACTCACAAAATCCATCAAACGATGGAATCGTCGTAGGCACTGAGATTACTCGTCCTTCCACAGGCGAACCAAAAAATCGGATTTCATGCCCGGTGCTCGCCGTAGACAGGGAGACAATGGGCTTGCCCGTGGCGATGGAGACTAAGTATTCACCAATATTGATTCCTAGGCTTTTCTCAACCAGCGTGGAAATAAGGCCGCCACCCAAGCGGCAATTGATTTCCATCAGAACCGGGGAGCCCGTCGCCAAGCGTACTTCGGTGTGCGTAAAGGTGTTTTGAAGCTCCAATGCGCGATGGGAGACCTCGATGAAGTCTTCGATTTTTCCAAGAGCCTTCCTCGAGAGATCGTCAGCTGGAAAGCAGTGGGCAACCTCGTCAAAACGGCCAGTGTTTGAGGAATATTTTTTGGTAATCCCGATGATTCGCGGCTTTCCATTTTGGACCACGGTCTCAACGCTGTATTCCGGACCTTTAATGTATTCCTCGATCAACACCTCCTCGGCAACATCTCCGTAGAGTTCCCTTAAATTTTCGTCCCAGAAATCCGCTTTCAGAGCCCGCAGGAACGCCGCATTGAGCTCTTCCGGTTTCTTAACAAGCGTCACTCCCAAACTTGCCATCATTTCCGTTGGCTTAACCACAAGGGGAAATCCGATTAATTCTTCGATTCTTGCTTGGAGGCCAGCATGTGCCGTAGCGCCGATGAAGCGTGGTTGGCGAATAGCCACAGACTGTAATAGACTGCGCATCTGCAACTTATTGCGGAGGACATTGCTCTGGCGAGTAGAGATCATGGGCAACCCAAGAGAATGTTGCAATTTGTTGGCGGCATGGATCGAAGGTTCCGTGTAGGTCAGAACGCCGTCGAAGGCGACCCTTTTCTCTGCGCAGAAGTGCTCACTCGTGGTCAACAGTGAGCTATCCGTGTAGGAAAAGCAAAAATTTCCCTTTGAATATGGTCTCACCCAATCCATTGGAAGATTGGCGCTCAGCCCGGAAGCAAAGTAGAGGCTCACGCTGGGAACTGCAGCTAAACTTTGGACGATTGGCTCCTTATAAATTCTTATCCCAGGCTCCAAGATTAAAACATGATGCTCACGCCCCATCTCTAGCACCACCGGTAAATAATCGATATGAGAAAAGCACGCCAAAAAGAGAAATCGCCAATAATGCGACGTTCTGTATGCCCCAATTCAACAGCGACCCGCTTTGAGCGGGAGAACGATATAACCATCCTCCCAAAAATCCGCCAGCACCCATTCCGAAACTGCGGAAGGCAAAGTTAAGGCTTTGCATTAGATGCTTTTTAGCCGATATAAGCTTACCCCAGGAGTCGGCCAACAAAACCGAAAAAAGAGTCTCGCAGATCGAAATCAAAACAATGTAGAAAATAACGGAGGGGATATTGTTCCAAGAAACCATGGCCATCCAGCTTAAGGCAAATAAAACTACGAAAATGGCCGTTAACCAATGTAACTTGCTTGAAAGTATATGCCAACGCGCGAGAGCCAGCGAAAATAGCGCTACCAGTATGGTCACGGCGGCGAACGCCGCTCCCGTCCAACTAGGATTTAGCAGCCAGTCTTTTGCGAACAGAGAGAAGAAGGAATTAAATTGATTATAGGAAGCCCAAAATCCTACTGTTGCTAAGATCAACGCAAAAGTTTCTCGTTGAAGCAATGAAGGAAGGACTTCTCTCTTAAAAGATGAAGGGGCATTCAATGGCGCTGTTTGTGGAATTTGTTCCAACGATAGGCTTGGAATAAAAAGTGGAATTAGAAGAGGGTAGAGTATCCCTGAAGCAAGAAATACCATTGAGACATTGAGGTGGATGATTATCGCGGACAAAAGACAACCGCTCGCAGCTCCTGCATTTAACACCCCGTTGAGCAAGGCAATTTTAGAGGTTGAAGACCTCCCATCCTTTTCGTTATAGGCGAGGGCAAAAAGATTGGGTTTCCAAATAGAAAACCCAATGTTGCCAATTATGATGGCGAAAATTGCCCAAAATGCATGATCCGCGCCTCCAAGCAATAAAAAACAGGCGCCTTCTGCTAGACATGCGCCGGAAAAAAGCGTAAGTGGCCGCAAACGCATAGAAAGGGCTCCTCCTGCTAGAGTAGCCAAGGGACGAATCCAAATGGCGAGCATCAATATCTGACCAATTTGTGCTGGAGTAAACCCAAAATGATCGCGTAATTGAAGAGAAAGATAAGGAAAGGCGAGATAGCCGGATATCTCCAGAAAAAAGGCCCCTACCAACAAACAATGGTATCGTGTCGAATCGGATAGTTTCGACTGGAATTTCATTGGTCCTTGTATGCCGCAATCACTTTGGTAAGTTTTTCGGCCTGCTGGGCCATAAGTTCCAAAAGCTCGCGCCTTTCCTGGTCAGAAACGTTTTTAAGCAGGGCCGCGGCGCTTTTGAGGCTGGCGCATTTGGAGTTGACGTCGTGGATCAATTGCTCAAGAATTTCTGTTTGATTAGCAGTCACGCCACAACCTCTTCTTTGACCTCGATACTGTTGACGTTGGAGATGGCGGCCGTCCCGCTCCGCAGAGCTTCGGGGACGGAGATACGGCCAGTGGCCGTGGCCGTGTCGATGGAAGTTATGGGAACAGGCGGTTTGCGTCTTGTGCTTTTGCGCAGGGGGACATTGAGTCTTTTAAGCGAATCATAAAGCATGCGGCTGGAAATCCCAAGGTCTCTCATGGTGGCGTATTTCCTGTTGTTATGGGCCTTGAGACCTGTTTCCACGATGCCGTCAATGAAGCGGTCAACGGCTTCGTTTAAGCCTTGTCTTAAGGCAAAGCGGTATTGTTCATCGGTTGCGAAGCCTGAGGCGCCTTCTTCAGGGCGCAGGCTATTTAGCAGTCTTTTGACTGTTTCGGCCTGGACCCGGCCTTCTTCGCCGGCCATGAGCAGGTCAGCGAGTTTTTTAAGTTCCCGGACGCTTCCGGGCCAGTTGTAACCAAGAAGCTCTGTTTTGGCTTCCTGGGTGAAGCTTAATCGTCTGCCTTGTTTGGTAAAGAAGCTGATTAAAGGAAATATATCGTCTTTTCTTTCAGAAAGGGGTTTAAGCCTGATAGTCAGGCCATGGATGCGCTGGAAGAAGTCAAATCTAAGCCTGCCTTCATTTATAAGGCATTGCAGATCTTCCAGGGTGGCGCTGATGACACGGAAAGACGAGGTTTCCGGTATGTCGGAACCTACAGGATAAAAGGTCTTTTCTTCGATGGCTTTCAAGAGCTTGGTCTGCATCTTAAGACTCATGGCCCCGATTTCATCTAGGAACAAGGTCCCTCTGTCGGCAAGGAGAAGCTTTCCTTTTCTGGTTTCATTGGCGCCGGTAAAAGCGCCTTTTTTGTAGCCAAAAAGCTCGGCTTCCAGGAGGTCTTCGGTGTAGGCTGAGCAGTTGATGGCCACAAATTCTCCCTTTCTGCGGGAAAAGTCATGGACAAGGCGCGCCAGGCTTGTTTTTCCTGCGCCGGAAGGTCCAAGAATAAGAATGGGAAGATCGGAAGGGGCGTATTTAAGCGCTTCGCCAATAGCAAGCTTGGTTGCCGAATCTTCGGTGATAAATCGTTCCTTAAAGATGTTTTCCTCTTTGGATTTTTCCCGCTTCTGCCAGAATCGGGCCAGAACCTGGCTGACATTATTGTCTTCGTTGCCCTTGGCGTAAAAATCGTCACAGCCAAGCTCATAAGCCTTTTGGATAAAAGGCTCGGTATCATGGCTTGACATGACCACCGAATAAATTCCCTTGGAACGAGCCAGGGCAATGAGCTTGAGGCCGGAATAATTGTCCCTGTCGCCGAGCTTTAAATCAATA
This sequence comes from Elusimicrobiota bacterium, assembly GCA_016209025.1. Taxonomy (GTDB): domain Bacteria; phylum Elusimicrobiota; class Elusimicrobia; order JACQPE01; family JACQPE01; genus JACQWW01. The sequence goes on from JACQWW010000206.1 coordinate 4,218, forward strand.
AAGCAGAGGTCATAATGGTCTTTTTCCAGTTTTTCTTTGGCAACAGCCGCATTTTCAGCGAAATCAATCGCGTGGCCGGCAAGGGTGCCGGCACCCTTCGCAGAGCTGCGAGCGCCAGCCGGGGCCTCACAGAGGCCCAGCGTGCTGGCCATAACCTTTCTAAATAAAGGATCGTCTTCGATAACGAGAGTATTAAGTTTATCCATGGAGCTACTTTAGCAAATAAATATATCAAATTGCAACTTATTTATTCTTAAATGAGGTAATTTTGAGCTGACTTACTCTGGAGACTTGACCATAAATTTCGATTAAAACCCCCGCTGTTCTCGACGGTAATTTCCTGTTTTAAGTTGTGATAATTTTAATGAATAGCCCTGCTGGTAAATAAATTGCTTGTTTGGATAGTGAAAGCCAATGACGAAAATATTTTTAGCCACCCCAATAACTCCTTTGCTTGGTTCCAATTTAAAATTCAAAGCTTGCGCAAAAAAGAAAGTGAAGCGCATCCTTGATGATTTAAGGACGCGGCTCAATGCAAAGGTGTTCTGTGCCATCGAAAGGGAGAAGTGGGGCGATGCCGCTCTCGATGGATTGGGGTGCACGGCGCCAGATTTCCATGAATTAAAAAACTCGGATATCGTTGTCGCTTTTCCGAGCAGCAGCTATGGAGTTCATGTCGAATTGGGGTGGGCGAGCGCGTTAAAAAAACCCATTATCGTATGCCTAAGTACGCAGAGGGGGTTTGATTCGCCTTTGGCGGAGGGCCTTGAAACTTTAACCCGCTGTTCATATATCCGATATAAATCGACAGACGTTTTTCCGGATAAGACCACATGGAACGTGGCTGTCCGGCCGCGAATCAGCGAAGAACTCCGGCTATTGCTGTCTTCTGCGCCCTCGCCTTCAAACGGAATACGCCCGTTTATTCTGAAGCACTCCCCAATCTTTGGACAGTTTTTTAGCGATCTTAAGGTAAGTTTTTGCTTCTGTCCCGTCACCTGATTTTCTCATTTTTTTAGCGCGTTTTCTTGAAACGCGAAAATTTTTATTCTCAATTCACGCTCCGGCATAAACTTTTTTCCCTGGAGCGCCCAGCATAGGTTTTAC
>JACQWW010000199.1 GCA_016209025.1 Elusimicrobiota bacterium
TACCTACACCATTGCCATGATCTCGGATATTGACAGCCTGGACCCGGCCTGGGCTTATGACTCGATCAGCGGGATGGTCATTTTGAATGTTTACGAAACACTGATCTCCTACAAAGGAGCAAGCATTCAAGATTTTGAACCCCTGATCGCCGAAAAAGTGCCCAGCATAGCCAACGGCCTGATATCAAAAGACGGCCTGACCTATACTTTTCCCATCCGCTCAGGCATCAAATTCCACGACGCAACCACCCTGACTGCCGAAGACGTGAAATACAGCCTGATGCGGTTTCTATTGTTGGACCGGGATGGAGGGCCGTCATCCCTGCTTCTTGAGCCGATTCTAGGCTGGACCAGCACCCGGGAAAACGGGTACGCCAAAAAATCCGCTTTCAACGAAGCTGACCAGGCCATTCAAATTCAAGGCAACAATGTTGTTATCCGCCTTAAAAACCCTTTTGCGCCCTTCCTGACGATTCTTGCCGGCTGGGGCGTTATCGTGCCTAAAAAATGGTCAATGGAAAAAAATGACTGGGACGGAACCCAGGACGCCTGGATCAAATACAATAATCCAAAAAAGGAATCCTCGCCTTTTTTTGACAACACCAATGGGACGGGGCCTTTCATATTGGAACGTTGGGACAAAAAAAATAAAGAAATCATTCTTATTAGAAACGACGAATACTGGCAGTCCAGCAGGCAGTCCCATGAGCGCATGGGGCGAAAACCGGCCTCCCTTAAAAGAGTGGTAATTAAAGGAATTGACGAATTTACGACAAGAAGGCTGATGCTCTCCCAGGGCGACGCCGACGTTATTCTCGCGGACCGGTCCGCTTATTCCCAGCTTGAGGGAATCGCCGGCGTTACGATCGCAGATGACCTGCCTTTAATCAGCCTGAATCCGACGGTTCATTTCACGTTCAAAATCAATGATTTCGCCAATCCCGACATCGGCTCAGGCAAATTGGATGGCCGGGGAATCCCTCCTGACTTTTTTTCCGATCCTGATATCCGCAAAGGTTTCACATACGCTTTTGATTATGAAAGTTACATACGCGAAGTCTATCACAACAAGGGATTTCAAGCGGCAAGCTGTATTCCCAAAAGCCTGCTGGACATTAAATCCGGCGGCACAGCCTACCGCTTTGACTTAAAAAAAGCCGAAGAGCATTTTAAGCGGGCCTGGAACGGCCGGGTTTGGGAAAAAGGATTCAAATTAAGCGTGGTATTCAACTCCGGCAATTTTGCCAGGCAGGCAGTCGGCCAAATCATCAAAAAGAACGTTGAAAGCTTGAATCCTAAGTTTCAGATTGACGCTCGCGGGCTTCAGTGGTCCACTTATCTTGACCGGATGCATGATTCAAAACTGCCGATTTTTATTGACGGCTGGAACGCGGATTACCCTGACGCGCATAATTTCGCTTTTCCTTTCCTGCACAGCAAGGGGCATTTTCCGATTGTCCAGCATTATGAAAATCCCAAAGCCGACGAGCTTATCGTGAAAGCCGCCAGGGAAAACCGGCCGGCTAAAAGAAAAGAGCTTTACGCCAAATTGATCGAGATCGAACATCGGGACACGCCTTTTTTCGCCACAATTGAAACGGTTCGCTTCCGCGCCCAGCGAAGCTGGGTAAAGGGCTGGGTCCACAACCCCATGTTCCCGGCCGCGCCTTTTGGAAGTCAGTTTTACACGATTTACAAAGAGGAATGAAGAAGTTCCTCTTGGTTTCGGCCTTCTTTCTTAGCCAGCCGATCCAAGCTGAAAAATGGACTCAAAATCAATATATCCAAGAAGTTTTAAAGCAGTCGCCTGAACTTAAAAAGGCCGAGGAGGAAACGCTCCAGGGTTCGTCGCGCAAAAAAGCGGCCTTGGCCGAAGGCTGGCTGCCCGCGGTCAATGCCGACGCCCGCGTTTACCCATACGGCCAGAATCCGCAAAATAGCTACAAATTCACCAAATGGAAAACCGATTCGGATGATATCAGCTACAATGCCAATGTTTCGCTCAATCTCTTCAATAATCTTAAAGACTATTGGGCGATTAAGCTGGCCGGCCTTGGATATAAAACAGCCCTCCAGGAACGCGCCTCAACTAAAAATCAAGCCGCGCTTAAAGCCATTGAAACCTTCCATGACCTTATTTTAAAAACGCAAAACTTAACCGTCATTAAAAAAGATTTTGAGATGCGCCAAGATCAATTCGAGCTGACCAAGGGCCTTTACAAACAAGGCATGAAAAGCCTGTTTGACCTCCAAAAAACAGAGGTTGATTTTTATTCAAGCGAACTGCGCGTGCTCTCCATCCAAAACGAGGAGAAAAAAGCAAAAGCGCGTTTTAATCTCCTGGTCAACAGGCCCCTAGAAGAAACCGTTGAAATTGCCAATAATCCCGCGCCTTTGGAACAGAAAATTCCAAGTTTTGACGACTCGCTTAAAACAGCCCTTGAAGCGCGCCCTGACTGGCTTGCCGCGCGTTTTAGAGCCGATCAAGCGCGCGTTGATGTGCGTAAAAAAGGCCAGGACCTTTTTCCGGCCTTAAACGTCAAGGGGGATTGGAACTGGCAAAACCGGGCCAGTTTCGGCCTGCCCAGCGAACGATTTGGCATTCCCAAGACAAACTATCAGGTGTCCGCGGTTTTGTCATATCAATTCGGCCTGGGCCATGTGCCTCAATGGCAGGAATTTACGATTGCCCGGTCCCGGCTAAAGCAGGCGCAGGCGGCTCAAGACGAACTGGAACGACGGGTTAAAGAAGAAGTTTTTGCCGGCGTCCTGGAACTCGAGCGCCTGCAAAAAACCCTTGCCGTGGTTGCTAAGCAGATCGCCATTGTCAAAGAAAGCGCCGGTTATACGCAGGATCGCTACCGTCAGGGCTCAGCCGGCATCTGGGAATTGACCCAGGCCCAACAAGACCTTTTAAGCGCCCAGTTGGAAGAAGCGGCCGCCCTTAAAGAATATCATCTGAGCCTGGCAAGATATAGGATCGCTATTGGTCAAAATGTCGGCAGTAAAGAATGAAAAAAGCAAAACTTTCCCAAATCCCCTCTCCCCTTGTGGGAGAGGGTGGGGGTGAGGGGTTAAGCGCGCCGAGCTCTTGCCACCCCCACCCTGCCCTCCCCCCTCAAGGGGGAGGGAAAAACAGCTTGTGGAAGTTTTGAGAGGTTTAAAAACATGAAAATAGCAGAATTGGTTAAAAAGAAACGTTTCATTGTCATCGGAAGCATTACTCTGGCCATCACCCTTGCTGCGGTTGGGATTTATTTTCACAAGAAAAAAACATCCCAGCCGGCAGGCTCGGATATTGTCAAGGTCAGCCGGGGCGACATAGAGGTCCGTTTCCGGGAAACCGGCGAAATCGTGCCGAAGACCGCGGTGGACGTCAATGCCAAAGTCAGCGGCAGAATTCTTGAACTCTATGTCCACGAGGGCTCCCGCGTTAAAAAAGGCGAAAAGCTGGCCCTTCTTCAGCCCGGGCGCTCGGAACTAGACCAATATGTTCCGGTCGTCATTGCGGCGCCGCTTGACGGCCTTATTCTTGTGCCGGATAAAAAAGAAGACCAACAGGAATTGCCGAAATTTATCCAGGCAGGCGATTATGTCCTCGGCCTTTTCGAGTCCAATAGTCCGACGGATTTAATGACCATCGCGGATATGCGGGAAATGGCCGCTGAACTCCAAATCAGCGAAATGGATATTTTAAAGCTCAAGGAAGGCCTGGATGTGGAGGTGACGGTGGACGCGATTGCCGAAGAAAAGTTCGCCGGAAAAATCGCCGCCATATCACCGCGCGCCGTCAAAAACAATAACAATCTCAAGGTCTTTAAGGTCATGATCGGTTTGGCTAAAAACGACGCATCCCACAGGAACTTCAATCGTCCCTTCCCCCAGGGAAGGGGCGACGCGCGTCCCGCTCCGCATAGCTTCGGGGACGGAGTCGGGGCCGGAGGCCTTGGCCGCCTTCGCGCCGGCATGACCGCCCGCATCGAGGCGGTTTTAAACAAAAAAACCAATGTCCTTAAAATTCCGCTCAGTGTAATTTATGAGGAGGCCGGCAAAGAAACGGTCTATCTGGCTGATGGAAAAAAATCAAAAAGGACGGAAATTAAAACCGGACTTAAAAACGAGATGGATGCGGAGGTTTTAAGCGGCCTTAAAGAGGGGGATAATGTCCTGCCGGAGAAACCGATTGAAGAAAAATAATATGCTCCTAAAATTTTGGTTTGCGTCATTCCCGCGAAAGCGGGAATCCAGTTTTTGCTACGCGTGGCACAGGTCTGGATTCCCGCTTTCGCGGGAATGACGATAAAACTATGACCCTGGTTCATTGCGAAAACATCACCAAAATTTATAACAACTCTTTTGCGGCGCTCGATCAGGTGACGCTCGCCATTGAAGACGGGGAATTTATTTCGATCATGGGGCCTTCCGGCTGTGGAAAATCCACCCTGTTAAACATACTCGGATTGCTCGATACACCGACCGGCGGCCGTTACCGCCTGGAGGGCCAAAACGCCTCCGATTTTAAAGACAGCCGGCGCACGCTCTGGCGCAGAAAAAAAATCGGCTTCGTTTTCCAGTCATTCAATCTTCTGCCGAGAATAAGCGCTCTTGAAAACATCATGCTGCCCATGACTTATAACGGCCTGTTAAGAAAATCAGCCGCCCAAAAAGCTCGTTTCTTAATGAAACTTGTCAGACTTGAAGGCAAAGAGGCCAATAACCCCTTGCAGTTGTCCGGCGGGGAAAAACAAAGGGTCGGTATTGCCCGCAGTCTGGCCAATGACCCTGCTTTGATCCTGGCGGATGAGCCCACCGGCAACCTGGATTCAAAATCAGGCGCGGAAATTCTCGAACTTTTTCTCGATCTTAACCGGCAGGGAAAAACAATCGTCTTAGTCACGCACGATCACAATATCGCCGCCAAAACCAAACGAATCATAAAACTTAAAGACGGCCGAATAGTGGAATGATAACTGCCTATGTCCCCTGCCGTCATTCCGATAAAAACCGGTATCCAGACTTTTTTCTGGATACCGGCTTTCGCCGGTATGACGAGGAAGCTGGGTAGTTACGTGGAATGACCAAATTGGCGACGGTTATAACGACGAGCCTGCTTGAGATTTGGGCTCATAAGCTCCGCTCCCTGCTTAGTTTTCTAACCATGGCTATCGGAGTCGGCGCCATTCTTTACACTTTCGCCATTACCGAAGGCACCAGCCAGCGTATGAAAAAAGCCATGGCCATTGCCGGCCAAGGGCGCATGGAAATCGGCCCGAAGCGCGGCGGCGATTACAAGTCTAAAGGGCTTTCGCCCGGCTTGACATTGAACGACGCCAAGGCCATACGAAGCGCCTTCCCGGAACTGGCTATGGTTTCGCCTGAAATTGAACGCTGGGGCGCCGGTTTTATTTATAAAGACTTCAAGGATGGAAGCCTTGCGGCTAGAGGAATCACGCTAGAATGGGCCAAACGCGACTGGGGCTACACCACCCGGGGACGGTTCTTAAACCAAACCGATATTGACACAGCGGCCCGCGTTTGCGTTCTTATCGAACCGGGCCGCTGGCTCAAAAAACCCTGGTGGATTAAACGATGGGCGAGCCGCAAGGATGACTTTAATTCCTGGATCGTGCGCCGGGACCTCCTTGGCAAAAATGTCATCATCGGCAACGAAATGTTTCTTGTCGTCGGCATCATTCAAGAGCCGACTCGGGAAAAAGATCCGCGTTGGTTCAGGGGCAGATGGAGCTGGGGAGACGGCCTTATGCCCATAACCACCCTGATGAAATCCGTGACCTCGCGCTACGACGCCTCAGACTCTCCGGATAAAATTGATTCCATTGATATTGACACAGGAAATGAAGAAACCGTTTCGTCTTATCGAAAAAAAATCGAAGCCTTAATGCGCCTGCGCCACCGGGGAGAAGAGGATTTTGAAGTTTTTGAGTATCGGGAAAGATATGCGGACCAGATTGCCGAACAAAAAAAGACAGCCAGGGCAACGCTTTTGATGGGCATTATCTGTGTTCTGGCCGGCGGCATCGGCATCATGAACGTGACCTTGGCCACCATTTACTCGCGCATCAAGGAAATCGGCATCCGCCGGGCAGTCGGCGCTTCAAGAAGCGACATTGTTCTTCAATTCGTCATTGAAGCCATGCTCTTGGGATTGCTGGGCGGCATATTCGGCATTGCCTTGGGACTGCTGGGCATCAACACTTTCCTAAAAGACATCCGTTGGATGGATATCGCCACTTTTCATCCCATTCATTTCATGGCGGCTTTAACCATCGCCGTGGGCACAGGATTTATTTTCTCCATCTGGCCCGCCTGGATGGCAGCCAAATTGGATCCGGTCGAAGCCCTGCGCTATGAGTGAATGGGGTTGAATGGGGTCAGGTCTCAAATCTCAAGTCTTCTGCAGAAAACTTGAGATTTGAGACCTGACCCCATTGCCTATTTCTGACGCCTTTTGCGCTCTTGCTCGAGCAAATTTCTTTCGACTTCCTGGCGATAAAGGCCCTAGCGGGTGATGGCGAAAATCGCCTCTTCAACGGCTTTCCTGCCTTTTTTATTCCGGCTCAACGCTCTTTCTAAAAACGGCAAGGCGGAACGATCGGCGATTGCGCCCAAAGAATTTGCCGCCGCTTCCACTATAGCGAGGTCTTTTTGTTCCAACAGTATGGCTATCCTGCGCACAGCCCTTGGATCGCCTAATGTCCCAAGAACAATAGCGGCTTGCCGGGCAACATTTAAATCAGCGTCACCACAAGCCTTCATCAATAACGGAACGACTTCGGGAACGCCGATCACTCCCAAAGCATGAACAGCGGCGGCGCGGACATCCCCGGCCTGATCTGACAATACGCCGTCCAACGCCTCGATTGATTTGACGCTGCCCCGGCCGCCCAAATAAGAAGCGGCGCTTAAACGGACCTGCGTTTGATTGTTTTTCAGAGCCTTGACAAGCGCGTCAAGCGCCGAATCATCGGGGTTTCTTCCGATCGCGTCAATCGCCGCAAGCTGAATTTCAGGGTCTTGATCTTCAAGAGCTTGAAGAAGGAAAGCAACCGCCTTTGGACTGGCCATCTCGCCCAAAGCTTCAACAGCTTTGACCTTGTTTTCCTTAATTTTGTCCCCCAGGGCTTGTCCCAGCGAAGCGATCGCCGTTTCACTACCGACTTTGGCCAAGGCCTCGATCGCCGCAAAACGAACTTTAGGGCTTTTATCTGCAATCGCAATCTGAATGGCGCTTATCGCATCCAGACTGCCTATCTGTCCCAGGCTGTATATCGCTTGGATTCTAACTTGTTCTTTTTTGCTTTTAAGGTCAGCCGTATATTGCGATATGTCCTCACCGGAAACCGAACTAAAAAATCCCAGCGTAAAACATAAAACTATAGCTCTCGATATTCTCCTCACTGAGCCTCCTATTGCACGGAAACGATAAACGTCAGCTCTTCGGTCTTTATTTTTTGGCCTTTGGTATCCTCGACATCGGCAAAAAAAGTGTATTGACCGGGACTTCTGATGGGTCCGGCCTGACAGCTCCATACCCCTTTAGTCTTGGCGCCCTCAACCAAATTCATGGTGGTAATCAAAGGCAGTTTGGCATCAGAGCCTTTTAAGTGCAGAACAACGGCTTTGATTCCCTTGTCATCGCCGGCATTAATGTTGAACGCCGCGGTTTGATTGATTTTAATTCTGATCGGCGGCTCCTCAAATTGGGCGGACGGCATTTTGTCTTTGAGATCCAGCGTAAAAAAATCTTCGGCAGACGGCTTGTCGGAATCTTCAAGAAATGCCTGGGACATAAAGATATGCGCCCCTTCTTCAATGTTTAAAGCAATTGAATAAGATGCTTCAATAACAGTTTTTTCTTTGGGGGCCAGGCGTAATGGCCCGAATGATTTTTTCGGAAAATCCAATGGCGATTCTCCATAAAACTCCAATCGCGCCTTTGCCTCGCTTTCTCCTTCGTTTGAAACGGTTATTTTAAATTTGATTTCGGTCCCGTATTCGCCCGATCCTTCCTTTGAAAGTTTGACCTTCAATATAGGCGGACCCAATTGTTTAGGAATCACCTTTGGGACAGGTTTGGGTTTAGGTTTAATTACAACCGGCGCAGGCGGGGGAGGCGGGGGTGGAGGAGGCGGAGGGGGAGGCGGGGGTGGAGGCAAAACAACCGCCTTTAAAATAAAAGCCCGCTCCCCTTGGAAATAAACCTTCGGTGAACCGTCTCTTTGAAGCTGTAAAATCGTCACGCTAAAGCGGTATGTCCCGGTTGAAAATTCCGGGGTTGCATTAAAGTTAAAACCGGCTTTAGCTATGGTTTCTTTAGAATTTAACAACGCAACCCTTGAGCCTAAATCTACTGTTTTGCCTTGCGCGCCAATAAGACCGGCGCTGATTTGAAAAGTTGCCGGCATAGCCGGTCTGCCTTTAAGGGTAACGTCGAGCGCTACCGTATCGCCCAGCGTCACCTCAATCGGAATTTCCGAAACCGCCACGTCAATAGAGGGCGCGGCCCATGGGCCGTACAAAAAAAGCCAAATGGCGCACCCAAAGCCGGCCAGGGCCGAAATGGCGACAGTTAAAATAATGCCTGGTATTTTCATATCAATTTGTTCTTAACCCTTAACATAATAAATAACATTTTACTGATATTCTATTTAAAAAATAAATGCCAAAATGATTCAAGCTATGACACTTCCATCTCAACCATCGGTGCTGGCCGTTCTTATGGCCGGCGGCAAAGGCAAACGCCTTTTCCCTTTGACCCAGCAGCGCGCCAAATCAGCCGTGCCGTTCGGCGGGAAATACCGCATCATTGATTTTGTTTTAAGCAATTTCATCAACTCAAAAATCACGGCCTGCTATGTCCTGGTGCAATATCTTTCCCAGTCCCTTATCGAACATCTGCGGACCGGCTGGCTTACCAAGGGCATGACGAACCGCGATTTTTTGACCATTGTGCCGCCCCAAATGCGGGGAGGCGAGCATTGGTATTCAGGCACCGCGGACGCGGTGGCTCAAAATATAAATCTCATCGAAGATTACAACCCTGATCTGGTCGCTATTTTCGGGGCGGATCATATTTACCGCATGGATGTTCAGGAGATGATCGCTTTCCATCTCAAAAAAAAGGCCGAGGTGACGATCGCGGCTAGGCCGGTTCCAATTAAAGAAGCCGGGCGCATGGGCATAATTGAGGTGGACTCGAACGACCGGGTCGTCGGCTTTGAA
>JACQWW010000052.1 GCA_016209025.1 Elusimicrobiota bacterium
GCTTTTGGTTGTTACCGGCGGCGAAGCTGTGGTCAAGGCGGCTATGGCCAGCGGCAAACGCGCTATCTGCGCCGGGCCAGGCAATCCACCTGTCGTGGTTGATGAAACAGCTGATATTTTCCAGGCAGGCCGGGACATCACGGCCGGCGCCTCCTTTGACAACAATATCATCTGCGTTGATGAAAAAACCGTTTTTGCCGTTGATTCGATCGCCGACGATCTTTTAAGGGCCATAGCCGGCAATGGCGCCGTCATCCTTAATAAATCGCAAGCCATGCAAATCGAAAGGGTGATTTTTGAAAAAAGCTTTGGCCCGGGGAAACCGGCCTACGTCATAAAAAGCCTGATCGGGAAAAATATTTCCGTCATTCTTTCCAAGATCGGCATGAATGTCACGAATAAAATCCGGCTGGCCGTCATAGAAGTCGGCAAAGACCACCCTCTGGTTATGACCGAACAAATGATGCCGGTTCTTCCGGTCGTAAGAATCAAATCCGCCAAAGAAGGCATTGAACTGGCTAAATGGAGCGAAAGAGGCTTTCGCCATACCGCCTCGATGCATTCCAAAAACATCACCAACCTTTCGCGCATGGCCAGAGAAATGGACTGCTCGATTTTCGTCAAAAACGGGCCGCACTATGCAGGCTTGGGCTTCGGTGGGGAAGGGCATACCTCTTTTACTATTGCCTCGCCAACCGGCGAGGGGTTGACCCGGCCGCGCTCTTTCTCGCGCGAGAGACGCTGTGTTTTGGTGGATCATTTCAGGATTGTTTAATTATGGAACCGGACAAGCCGACCCTGCCAGAAATCGGAGCCCGGCATTATCCGGCAATAGCCTTAATTGAATTCGGCAGTATCGCCGCGGGAATAACCGCGGCGGACGCCATGGTTAAAAAAGCGCCGATCGCCGTGCTTAAAGCCGGAACCGTTCATCCGGGAAAATATCTGGTTCTGATCGGCGGCGAAGTGGCGCCGGTCAAAGAATCATACGAAGAAGGCTTGAATGTCCGGCCGGAATTAGTTGTAGACAGCGTTGTTCTTTCCGATGTCCACCGCCAGGTTCATGACGCGGTTTTAGGCAAAAAAACAAAAAGCAATTTCGAGGCTTTGGCGGTGATTGAAACTTCGACGGTCGCGGCCGCTATCGAGGCGGCCGACGCCGCAGTAAAAGGAGCCGATGTTGTTATCCTTGAAATCCGGCTGGCCGACGGATTAGGGGGCAATGCTTTTGCCCTTTTCGACGGAAAAGTTGAAAACGCCCAGGCCGCGGTCGAGGCAGGTGCGGCAAAACTTAAAAATAGAAACGTGCAAATCTACACGACAGTCATCCCACGCCTTGACGAAGAAGTAGCCGGCCGCATTAACAGCTCCAGCCGGTTCTATGAAAAAAGTGAATAAGGCAGCCTTATGCTTCTAGGAAAAATCATCGGCACGGTGGTTTCAAACATAAAATATAAAGGGCTGGAAGGCGTTAAATTTTTGATCGTCCAGCCGCTTGATAAAAACCAAAAGCCCAACGGCAAACCATTAGTGGCTGCCGACGCCACGCGCATGGCTGGACCGGATGAATTAATTTACTATGAGGGGGGGCGCGAAGCAGCCATGGCCCTGACCGAAACCTTCGTCCCGGTGGACCATTCCATTATAGGAATCGTGGACGGCATCAATCTGGAAACTAATTTATGAGATTGCTTCGCTACGCTCGCAATGACCAAATAATCTCATGATTTTAGGCAAGGTCGCCGGCTCTATTTACGGGACCATCAAGCATCCTTTCTATAACGGCAAAAAACTTTTAATCGTTGATAAACCGGACGGCTATTTGATCGCTGTTGATTCGGTCGGCGCCGGGCCCGGCGACACTGTTTTGGTCATTGACGAAGGCAATTCCGCCCGGCAGGTCGCAGATGACCCAAAAGCGCCCCTACGCTCGATTATCGTCGGCATTGTTGACGATCCAAAGATTTAACCTGGAATCTTCGGTTGGAACGCTGGATTCGACGTAAAATGCCGGGACATTTCAAGGCAAAATTTTTCGACCATACCTTCGGGTATGCTCTCAAAATTTTACCTCGAACTGCCCTCGGCCTTTTACGTCTCGGTCACACGCGCCAACTGAAGATTCCAGGTTAATCGCGCAGAAAGGGGCTTTTACGAAATCCGCGAAAATTCTCCGCAGATAGGCTTTAACTTTTTGATTCGGATTTTTTCTTAGGGGTTTTTTCTTCGTCATCCGGTTTGGGTTTCGCCTTTGGCTTGACCGCTTCCGTCTTGACCGGCTCCGCGCTATCGGCCTCGCGCACGGCTTTAAGCTCTTTGGCGATCGTTTCCACATCCACTCTGCCGCTCAAAACATCCGATAGGGCTTTGCTCAAAATCTCATTTTTTCTCAAATGCATGTTTTCCTGTTTTCGTTTTATGACAAGGGCCCAGTCAACCGCCACGCGAATCAAAGGATAACGCTTGGTAGGCACGTCAAGCAAAAGCTTTTCCAGGGGCGTGTCGCCGTTTAAGGCGCTTTTTAATTCTTCTTTTTTCTTCGGCATAGAAACATCCTCCCTGCTTCGCTTTTCATGCGCCGCAATTCTTCGGCGCGGACAATGGCAAAAAAATCATCAGCCGCTTTTTCCAGCTTGTCATTGACCAGGCAATAATCATAGCATGGCAGGCGCTTAAATTCAGCCTCGGCGTGAGCCGTGCGCCTGATAAAATCTTTTTCTCCTCTTTTTTTAAGACGAGCCAGCCAGGCCGTTCTATTGGGCGGAAGAAGAAAAACGCGCACCGCTTCCCTGGGGCAGGCCCTAGCCACAGCCCCGGCGCCCTGGACATCAATGGTTAAAAGAACGTATTTCCCCCGGTCAAGGCAGCGGCGGATGTCTTTTTTGGAGGTGGCATACCAAGCGCCGTGAACCCGGGCGCGTTCAAAAAAATGCCCGCCGCCCCAAAGCTTCATAAATTGCTCCGGGGAAACAAAACGATAATCATGCCCGGTTTTTTCCCCGTTGCGGGGCGCTCTCGTGGTATAGGAAACAGGATGCACGAAACGCTCGTCCCTGGCAATAATGGAATCAGCCAGGGTCGTTTTGCCGGCGCCCGAAGGAGCGGAAATAATAAAAATCAAACCTTGCTTGCCGGGCATTCAGGAATCATTCGGGATGCACAATTTATAAATATAAAGAAATATTTTAACAAATTATCCGTTTATTTCAAAACTTTTCCCAATGGACAACCTCGGAAAGCGGCCTTTTCGACGGCGAAGCGGTCTTCTCCTTGGGGTAGCCTAAAGCAATAAGATTGACCAAACGGTAGTCCGGGGGGGCGCCCAGCCTTTCTGCAACTTGTCCGGCCCAGGGTTTTTTATCACCGGCGATCCAGCACGAGCCGATGCCCAAGGCCGTGGCGGCAATAAGCATGTTCTGCGTTGCGGCTGAACCGTCTTCGAGATAACGCTTGGTATCGCGGCAAAAAACAGCGATGGCTGCCGCGGACTGGGCCAGAAAACGGCCGGCCTCAGCCATAGCGCCGAGCTCGCCTAACATTCGGCGATCAGTGACCACGACGAATTCCCATGGCTGAAGATTTCGCGCTGACGGGGCCAGGCGGCCTGCGTCGGCGATCCGCTCCAAAGCTTCTTTGGCGATCGGTTGGCCGCTAAACAGACGAACACTGCGGCGTTGTTGTATGGCTTCAAAAGCATCCATTGACGCACCTCCACAGAAATTCCCCGGGGGAATTTCTGAAGTTTTAAGTCTGAAGTCTAAAGTCTGAAATTTTCAGACTTCATACTTCGCGCTTCAGACTTCCCCGTCCGGGCTTAAGGGCTTGGAAGGAAATAATATGAACATTTGGCTGAGGCGATTTTGAGGCGAGCCGAAGCCGAATTTTTCGACGCCTGCTTGGAAAGCACGTTAGAAAAATTCGGCAATGGCGCAGCCCAAAATCGCCCAGCCCCTTCGGGGGAAGCCGAGATTAGGCCGACTGCGTCGTTGCGCCTTCGCTTACGTAGCGCTCTGGCTACGCCGCGCTCGGCGCGCCTAGCATTCGGCCTAATCTCGGCTTCCCAAATGTTCATATTATTTCCTTCCAAGCCCTAACTAAAACGAAAATTAATTATCTAAAATTCCTGCATGCGAAAAGTCGCCATCATCGGCATCGGAGCATTGAAGGCCAGGCCGAAATCTCCGGAACTTTCCTATAAAGAAATGACCTACCAAGCGGCCAAGCTGGCTTACCAGGATGCCGGCATTGATCCTCAAGAGCTCCAAAGCTTCGTCACCCTGGCCGAAGACATACACGAAGGAACAAGCATTTTTGACGAATACACGCCGGATCAACTTGGGAGCGCCCAGAAACCCATGCACACCATCACTCATGACGGCTTAGTCGGCTTGGCCGACGCCGCCATGCAAATTGCTTCAGGACTCTTTGACTTGGTGGTAGTCGAGGCCCATTCCAAAGCCTCCAATATTAAAAATAAAGCCGATATTGAAGCCTATGCCCTTGACCCGAACTGGGTCAGGCCCTTGGGCATTCCGGCTCATGCCCTGGCCGCGCTTGAAGCCGCCTGCTATATCAAAGAATCAGGCGTTACTGAGGAAGCCCTGGCCGAGGTGGTATCAAAGAACAAAGGCAATGCCAAGTCAAACCACCTTGCCGCTTACCCCAAAAGCGTGACCCTGAAAGATTTTCGCGGCTCAACAAGCCGCTGTTCGCCATTGCGCGACATCGAAACCGCCCATCACGCCGACGGGGCCTGCGTCATCGTCTTAGCCGGCGAGGAACGCGCCAAAGCCAACGGCGCCATCCCTGTCTGGATTCAAGGATTCGGCTGGGCCACGGAAACTTCGGCCATTGATTCCAAAACCTGGGATAAAGCCGTTTACGCCACAGCCGCGGCCAAAAAAGCCTTCCGCATGGCCGGCATCGCCGACCCGCAGAAAGAAATCAGCCTCCTTGAGATTGATGACACTTATGCTTTCAAGGAATTACAGCACCTGGAAGCTATTTGGATTTTTGAACGTCAAAGCGCCTGGAAAAAAACTCTTGAAGGAGCGACCGCTATAAAAGGCAAAATTCCGGTCAATGCATCAGGCGGATGCCTGGGCATGGGCGAAATGCTCGAGGCCAAAGGACTTTATCAGGTTCATGAGCTTGTAACCCAGCTGCGCGGCAAAGCCGGCAAAAGGCAGGTGGAAAATGCCAAACGGGGGGTTGCCTTGGCTTGGCGGGGCGTGCCCACATCATCAGGAGCCTGCCTGGTTTTAGGAAGACAACCGCAATGAAACCTTATCGTAAAGTCGCCATTGTCGGAGCAGGAATAACCAAATTCATCCATAAAGCCAAAGAAACGCCCAAAGAGCTTGCCTGGGCCGCGGCCAAGATGACCTTGGAGTCCTGCAACATGAAACTGTCGGATGTTGACGCGGTGGTTCACGGCACTGCCCCGGACGCGTTTGACGGGGTCCACATGAAAGGCGAATACCTGGCTGAAGCCAGCGGCGGCTGGAACAAGCCCTATCTGCGCTGTTATGTGGGCGGCGGCACCGGAGTTTTTGCCCCGGCCCAGGCCTGGCTTCATATCGCCAGCGGCGCTTTTGACACCTGCCTTGCCGTCTGCGAGGAAAAAATGTCGAATTGCCAGCCCCATCCCCAAGGCGCCTTTCTGACGATCTTCGACAACTTTCTCGAAAGACCGTTAAAACCGAATCTTCTGTGGATTTTTTCCCTTGAAATGAACCGCTACATGTCAACCTACGGCTTGAAAATTGAAGACATTGCGCCGGTTTCCGTTAAAAATAAGAATAACGCCTTGGATCATCCCAGCGCCCAGGCGGCTGAGCCGGTGACCCTTCAAGACGTTTTAAACAGCGAAATAATGGCTTGGCCTGTTCATCGCCTGATGGTTTCACCCACCTCAGACGGGGCCGCGGCCGTGCTCTTGGCCAGCGAGGAAAAGGCCCGGCAGATAACGGACAAGCCTGTGTGGATCGAAGGGGTGGGCTGGAATTTAGACACCGCCTATTGGACCAACCGGGACCTGTGTTATCCGCAATATGTCGAGAAAGCGGTCCGCATGGCTTACGAAATGGCCGACATTAAAGAACCGAAAAAAGAAATTCATATCGCGGAGCCCTACGATCCGTTCGCTTATAAAGAGCTTCATCATATGGAAGGATTGCTTCTGTGCGACAAAGGCAAGGCTCCTGAGGATTTGGCTTTGGGGCGCTTTGACCGGCAAAAGGGGAGCCTGCCGGCGTGCCCCAGCGGCGGGCTGCTCGGGGTGGGCAACCCCATTGCCGCGGCCGGCATGATGAAAGTCTGCGAACTTTTTTGGCAGCTTCGCGGCGAAGCGGGCAAGCGGCAGGTTCCCGGCCAGCCTAAAAAAGCCGTGGCCCAGGCTTGGGGAGACCTGATGCAAGTCGGCACGGTCCTTGTCTGCGGGGTAAACTGATATGGCGTTAAAAACAGGAAGGGTGAAATTTAACGGCAGTTGGCCGGTTTTGATTCTGCTGATGGTCATTTTCTTTCCCATCGGAATCATCTACTTGACCTGCAAATCTGAAATTCAGTTTGAGGAAACCTGATGAACGAACAAGCAAGCTTGGCGCCTGTTGTGCCCCAGCTTATCGGAACCAACCTGCGGACAAGGGACTTTAGAACAGGCTCGGTGTTTTTCGAATACTACAAACCAAAGCTGGAATATGCCTGGGATACCGGTAAAGCCATCGGCAAATTTCTCGCTGAAATGAAAAAAGGCCGGGTCGCCGCCACCCATTGCTCGAAATGCAAACGCACCCTTGTCCCGCCGCGCATTTTCTGCGAAAAATGCTTCCGTGATATTGACAAATGGGTAACTCTCAAAGATACCGGCGTCATCGAGACTTTTTCCGTGAGTTTCGTCACTTGGGACGTCAAACGCCTGGAAAAACCGCAAATCCCGGCAGTTATCGCCATTGACGGAGCCACCCCCGGCTATGGATTCCTGCATCTTATCAATACAAAGGATTGGAAAGCTCTTCGGGTCGGCCAGCGCGTCAAGGCGGTCTGGAAGCCGGCTCATCAACGCAAAGGCTCCATCACCGATATTAAATATTTTGAGGTGATTGAATAATGCCGGCGGCAATCACACGCGTAAAAGGCAAAATACCGATTGAAAACTCTTACACTTCGGGCTTGGCCGGAGAAAAAACCCTTAAAGCCATAAAAGAACACGGCGAATTTATCGGGACATCTTGCCCAACCTGCAATTGGACTTATTTCCCAGCCCGGATGTTTTGCGAACGCTGCTTTTCAAGAATTCTGGAAAACGACAAAAGCGTCGGACCCGAAGGAACCCTGGAAGCGGTCAGCCTGGTCAATATTGATCAATCGGGCAAAAAAACCAAACCTTATTATGTCGGCCTCATTAAACTTGATAAAGCCGATACCAAGCTTTTGCACCACATCAAAGGCGCCAAGGGCCTGGTTCCCCGGCCCGGGGCGCGCGTGCGCCCGGTCTTTAACAGCCCGGACAAACGACGGGGATCGATCACCGATATCCTTGCCTTTGAACTGGTCTAAAATCAATTTTTTTATCGTTTTACCGCCGGGGCTACCGGGGCTATATGAACGGCTTGACCTGAAGCTGCCTCAGCCACTTCCATAAAAGCTTCAGGGAAAGTGGGATGCGGATGGATGGTTGCAGCTATATCGTCAATTGTGGCGCCTAGACGAACGGCCAGGCACGCCTCGCTGATCAAATCAGAAGCATGGGGACCCACAATCGCGGCGCCTAAAATCTTACGGGAATTTTTCTCGGCCACGATTTTGACGAACCCATCGGTTTCGCCGGCGGCCGCGGCGCGGCCGAGAGCGGTGAAAGGAAATTTGCCGGTCATAAACGAAATGTTTTTGCTTTTCGCCTCTGTTTCCGTTAAACAGACCAAAGCTATTTCCGGATCAGTGAAAACAGCCGAAGGCCATGGGGTCAGGTCTTCGGGGGGGGAAGGGGTCAGGTCTTCATTTGTCACTTGCCTGCGGGAAGTGACAAATGAAGACATGGCCGCGATGATTTCAGCAACCGCCTTGGCTTGAGCCGAGGCGCGGTGCGCCAGCATGGGACCTCGAATTACATCGCCGATGGCGTAAATACCCGCAGCCGTGGTCTCAAATTTTTCATTGACGCGGATAAAACCCTGCGAATCAGCCTGGATGCCGGCTGATTCAAGCCCAAGGCCGGCTGAATTAGGCCGGCGGCCTGCCGCCAGGATTACCTTTTCCGCGTCGGCCGCCATATCACCTTCGGATGTTTTTATTTGAACATGAGCCAGATTATTTTTAATTTCATAGCCAAGAACCCTGGCGCCCACATGGATATTGACGCCAAGCCTAGCCAATGACCGCGATACGGGAACGACAAATTCGGTCTCAATGCCTGGTAAAATTTGGCTCAGCATCTCGACAATTGTCACCGAAGCTCCCAGCTTGGCATAGAACGTGGCGATTTCCAGGCCGATAGCCCCGCCGCCGATCACCAGAAGGCTTTTGGGACAATACTCCAAAGCCAGGGCCTCTCTTGAACCTAAAACAAATTTACCGTCAACGCTGAAACCGACAATATCCATGGGCCGCGAACCTGCCGCGATAACGGCTTGGTCAAAATCGGCCGGCTCGCCGGAGACTTGAACCTGACGGGGGCCGGCAAAAACCGCTTCGCCCGCAAGAAAATCAATCTTGTTCGCCTTAAGCAGGCTGTCAATGCCCCGGCCCAAACCCCCGACGACCCTGTTTTTCCAATCTTGAAGCTTCTTCAGGTCAACAGTCAAATTGTCCGCCAGGATGCCCATGTTTTGCGCCCGGCGGACTTTATGAAAAAGTTTGGCCGCGTCAAGCAAGGCTTTCGAGGGAATGCATCCATAATTGAGGCACTCGCCGCCGAGCTTATGCTTGTCAACGAGCAAAACTTTTTTGCCCAGCCTGGCCAGCCTGATGGCCGCGACATAACCTCCCGGGCCTGCGCCGATAACGAGAATCTCGGTTTTCATGCCGCCTTTTTTATTATGTTAAACATTTCCGCGGCCTGATATGAACTTCTCACAAAAGGTCCGGAGGCAACCCCAAGAAAACCGAGGTCTTCGGCCATCTTCTTTAATTCCTGAAATTTTTCAGGAGCGACATATTCCCTGACCGCCAGATGGCGCGGGTGATTTGTGGGCCTCAAATATTGCCCGATAGTCAAAATATCAACGCCGGCCTGCCTCATGTCTTTAAAACATTCGATCCGCTCTTCATCGGTTTCGCCAAGGCCGACCATGATCCCCGACTTGGTCAATGGGGTCAGGTCTTCATTTGTCACTTGTTGATGGGAACTAAATGGCGGCCACAGTTTGTTGTAACAAGTGACAAATGAAGACCTGACCCCTTCCCCTCGGACCCCATTGAGAACGCCGAGCGATTGCCGGTATCCGGCGCGCCGGTCGCGCACATGAGGCGTCGAACGCTCAACAGTTTCCAGATTATGTCCGATGACATCAGGTCCGGCTTCAAGGACTTTTTGAAGGCAAAGTAAATCGCCGCGAAAATCAGGGATCAGCACCTCGACCACGGCAGAAGGATTCTTTGTTTTAACCGCCCGGATACATTCGGCAAAATGACCTGCCCCCTGATCTTCAAGATCATCGCGGCAGACCGAAGTTATGACGGCATAGTTTAATTCCAATTCAGCGGCGGCCTCAGCCAAATGCCCCGGCTCGTCGGCATCCAATGACGCCGGTTTGGAGGAGTTTTGAACCGAACAAAACCGGCATGCCCTGGTGCATACACCGCCCATAATCATAAAAGTCGCTGTTTTCGCCTGCCAACATTCGGCCATATTGGGACAGCGCGCGGCGATGCAAACAGTGTTGAGTTTCAAGCGCAAGCCAAGTTGTTGCAAGTGAGCCGCATTTTCTCCCGAAGGCGGCCTTACTCTCAGCCATGACGGCAGGCGTTCCGCTGTGCCCGTTAAAACTGCGCTCATACTACTCATCCTAGTAATTTTCGGGTATTGCAAAAGACGGTTTTACCTGGTATTTTTAATACGTAGGGCGAAAGGGTATAATGATAGATCGTATGAAAAAAACTGTCATAGCCGCAGGCATCTTGGCGCTAGGCGCCGGCTCAATAGCCGGAATAATTCAGTTGTCTAAAATATGGGCCAAACCGGCCAAACAGGCGCCGTCCGGGCCGGTCATTTCCGACCCCCGATGGAATCAGTTGACGGCCGAGCTGGAAGCCAAAGTGCATCGCTATCCAGGCAGAATTTCCGTTTATCTTAAAGACCTGCATACCACCAGAGAGTGGGCGCACCAGCCCGACCAATTCATGCCCAGCGCCAGCTTGATTAAAGTGCCCATTGCCGCGGCGGTTCTTCAAAAAGTGGAAAGCAGCGAAATTTCTCTTGATGAACAAATCGAGCTGACCAGAAAGGACCGCAAATCCGGATCAGGCCGGCTCAAATGGCAAAAATCAGGCGCCAGATTCAGCGTGGCCGAACTTCTCTTTTATTTAATCACGGAAAGCGACAATACCGCCATGCAGATTTTAGTCAATCGTTTCGGCTTGGACTATTTCCAGGACACCTTCGCCAAACTGGGCTTGATCGCCACTAACATTGAAAACGACGGCCTCAGGCTTTCTTCAAGGCCGGTGCTCAAGGAAAATTACACTACCGCCAGGGAAATGGCCGAACTTCTGGAAAAAATTTATAAGGGCGAACTCATCAGCCGCGAAGCAAGCCAGTCCCTTATGGAACTTATGAAACACTTGAAACACAAAGAGCGCCTGGCTAAAACGCTTCCCCAAGGCTGGCGGATCGCCCATAAAACCGGCCTCCTGCGCCATGCCTGCCACGATGCCGGCATTGTTTTTAGTCCCTCGGGCGATTATGTCCTGGTTGTTCTGACCTGGAAAGGCCCCGACTACCGAACAACCAAACGCTATATCTCCTACCTAGGCAAAGTCACCTACCGCTACTATGGCGGCGAAAGCGATTTAGCCGATACCCGTCCCTCAAAACGTATCAGAGGGATATAAAACTAAAAATTGAGCCGAAAAATATATTTTCTGCGGGCAGTTTTTGTGCTGATTGCTTGCTTGCCGGCCCTACCGGCAGAAGCGGCCCCAGCCGTCACCTACACTGTGCGGGCGGATCCCCGGCTGCAATCCGAGGTAGTTTTTATCCAAGGCAAATTGAGCGATTACCGGGCAAACCCTATCATCTACTTCTATGTGCTTGACAGTTTGGGGCCGGCAAGTTCTTTGAATCTCATTAAGGAGCTTGAATTTGCCGGCCAGGACCGAGCCGCTCTTGCCGCTGAGAAGACGGGGCCTGGGATTTGGAAAGTGTCTAATCCTTCGCGTGGTCCCATCTATTTTCAGTACTCACTAAGAACAGACCAAAAGGCTCATGGTTTGAGTATGGATGTGCCGGGCGGCGGCGAAATGCCGCGTTTAAACGATAACTTTTTTTTCACTTCCGGAGCTGTCTCGTTCGTTCAGCCTAAATTAACGACTGATGCGCCGGTTGCAATCCGCTGGAAAATACCTGACGCCTGGAGCATTATAACGCCATGGGTCACCAAAAACGCGGTAACCTCTATTCCCAGGCTGACCGACCTTGCAAATAACTTCCTTTCGGCAGGAAAGGTGAGAACCGCTGTCCGCAGCCTGGGAACTAATTTCAGCTTCGAGATCGCCTGGCTGGGAAAAGAAAATATTAAAGATCAGGTTGTGGAGCAATTCGGCGGAATATTTAAAGCAGCCAATG
Source organism: Elusimicrobiota bacterium (assembly GCA_016209025.1). Lineage (GTDB taxonomy): Bacteria > Elusimicrobiota > Elusimicrobia > JACQPE01 > JACQPE01 > JACQWW01. The sequence continues at coordinate 11,786 of JACQWW010000052.1, forward strand.
AAATCTTCGGCGGCCCGACAAGACCTAAATACCTGCTTATCTTCAAACCTCTCACGGAACCAGGCCCTAGTCCAGCGAGCGCCAAGGCTGATTCCATCCAATTTTATATTCCCATGGGAGTAACACCGGAAGAGACTATTCAATTCAAAGAAAACATGTTCTTACCGCCCATCCTGCTCACCTTAGCCCATGAATATGCCCACACCTGGGCAAAAGAACGGATAAAATCCGGTGATTTTACAACCGACTCCAAAACAGGCAATGGCGGGAATCTGCGCTGGATGATCGAAGGCTTTACGGATTATATAGGCCACTTGATTCTGCTGCGCTCGGGCGTCATTGATGCCGAGAATTTGGCTAATGCCATGCAAAGGATATTTTTGGAGCTAAAAAACTTCCCGGCTTACGAAAAAATATCTCTTCTGGAAGCCAGCCAGGGCTTTTTCAATTCACAAGAAAAAAATGGTCTCATATATACTGGGGGTTGTCTTTTGGCCCTGCGGCTAGACCTGGCCCTGCGGCTCGGCCGGGCCGGGCCGGGAAAAAACCTGATCAAATTTATGAGACAGTATTACTCCCCGATTTTAAACCAGCCAAACAAGAGTCCCTTAGAGCGATTTTTGAGTTCCTGGAAAGCGTACGCCGGCAAAAACTTGACCCAAGAGCTCGAGCAAGCCATACAGGAACCTGTTCATTTCAATTTCTATGAAATGCTCCGGTCAGCCGGGGTTACGGCTGTGGCGACAAAGGCCATGGCAGGCTACGATGGAAACGTGGAAAATAACGACGGCGTGCCCAAAACGGTTATCGTCGGACCAAACGCCCAAGCGCAAGGCCTGCGCAAGGGAGACATTATCTTATCCGTAAACAGCCGGTCCATTAGGACGAAAGAGGAATTTTACGAAAGACTTTCCACTGCGCCGACACCTGTAGAGATATGGCGAAGCGATCGGGCAATAACCTTACAGCTTCAGAGAATTCCGTTTGAAATAAATAAGCTCCAAGTGAAAAAGGGAAGCTTATGGGCGCGCTTGGCCGCGCTAAATTAAAAATGATTTATCCGGCGATCACCTTAAAACCTAACGAGGAAAAACGAATCGGCGGCCCGGCTGGGCATCCTTGGATTTTCTCCAACGAGATCGCTGAATTTTCCCCTGATGCGAATACGCCGGTTGTTGAGGTCGGATCAAGCGAAGGCCGTTTTTGCGCCCTGGCTTTATACAACCCAAAAAGCCTGATCGTGGGCCGCGTTGCGGCGCGCCATCAAGATGCCGTTATTGACGCCGAATTTTGGCGCCTCAGATTGGAAAAGGCTTGGAACCTGCGCCGGCGTTATTATCCGCAAGAAACGGTTTTCCGATGGGTCTTCGGGGAGTCGGACGGCCTGCCGGGCTTGATTATAGACCGTTACGGCGATTATCTTGTCGTTGAAACGCTGTCTAAGGCTATGGAATCATTACTGCCTGATATTATTGAGGCAATTAACCCCCCGCCCCCTTCGACTTCGCTCAGGGCAGGCTGCCCTCCCCCACAAGGGGGGAGGGAATTGTTATGCAAGGGAATTCTGCACCGGCGCGACAATGGGCTTAGAAAACTTGAAGGCCTTGAGATTGGTGAACCGCAAATTTTAGCCGGCGAAATACCTGGAGGGCAGGTGGAATCCGCTATTGACGGCATTATCTGCTTTGCCGATCTTTGGCAAGGACAAAAGACCGGTTTTTTCCTGGACCAAAGGGACAATAGAAATTTCCTTGCGCGCTTTGCCCCGGGCCGCCGCGTCCTTGATCTTTACTCTTATACCGGCGCTTTCGGCCTGGTTATGGCTAAGGCGGGCGCGGCAAGCGTAAGGTGCGTGGACACCTCCCAAAAAGCCCTTGATATTTGCCGTCTTCAAACTGAAAAAAATAATATGGCTGACAACATCACTGCGCTGCGCGCCGACGCTGAAATTTATCTAAAAAGCGCCTCGGATAAATACGATATCGTGATCATTGATCCGCCCAATCTGGCTCCTTCGAAAAAAGACACACCCGCGGCCAAAAGAAAGCTCGAACGTATCGCGGCTTGGGCCATGAAACGCGTCGAGGCCGGGGGACTGCTGGCTGCTTGCTGCTGTTCTCATCATATCGGCGAAGACGAATTTCTCGATGTTCTTCGTTCTGCCTCCAGGCGCTGTCAAACAGCCTTCAGGATTGCGGCGGTCCGCGGACAAGCGAAAGACCACCCGGTTCTATTGGGCATGCCGGAAAGCAGTTATTTAAAATTTGTTTTACTGGAACGGATATGAGCGCCTGCCCAAGCCGCTTCACCTTAGTTACCTTAGTTACCTTAGTTGCCTTAGTTGCCTCACTTGCCTCAGTCAGCGCTGAGGTTACCTGGCACGACTCCTGGGATAAAGCCCGCAATGAGGCGCAGGCATCTGGCCGGCCCATTCTGATTGATTTTACGGCTGCTTGGTGTTATTCCTGTTATTACATGGAAAAAAACGTCCTTGATGAACCAGCCTTCCATCAAGCGGCCGAAAAATTCATCATGCTCAAAATGGACGTTGACCGGCCCCAGGGCCGTGATTTGCGCGAACGCTACGGCGCGCGATTTCTTCCCAGCTACATTCTCGTAAACCGCGATGGCCGGGAAATCGGCCGGGTGGTGGGCGAACAGACTGAACATGATTTTATCCGGCAGATTGAAGGACTGCTGGGCCAGAAATCCCATGACCCGGTAGAAGAAGCCGTGGGAAACTTAAAAAATCATCTGTCAGCCGGACGTTTGAATCAAGCAAAAAAAGAAATCGCTTCCATGCCGGCCGGGCAAAAAAAATTTCTTAATCAGTCTCTTGAGTGGCGTCTGCTAAAAGCCAGGCTCGATCTAAAAACCGCCAAAAAAACAGAGCGGGCGCAGGGGGTCCGGCCGTTGAGATTCCTTTTGGAAAACGAGGCCGGCTGTGATCTTGCCTATGACATCAGCAACGGCAATGAGCTGTTGGAAAATCTGGCGCCTCAAATCAGCCGGCCTGTATATGAATCGGAAAAAGAGGCGCTTCAAAAACTGACGGACAAACGTTTTTTTATCACCGGAGACGATCGCT
>JACQWW010000200.1 GCA_016209025.1 Elusimicrobiota bacterium
CTTGTCGCTAACCGCCACATCACTTAGCACTGCGGCGGTTGTTTCCGACAGGCTCCAGATCAAGGGTGATTATGTTTATTCAAAACCACACCTTCTGACATTTTTAAAAAACCAGCCCGGCGACCTGAAAGATTTCAGCAGGATGACCTTTAGAAAAGAAAACATCTGGCTTGGCGTTGGAATCGCGGCCGTAACCGGCGTGATGATAGCCAAAGACCAGCAGATTTATGAGGAAACCTACAAACTGGGCGACCGGCTCAAAATCTCGCACCAGGGCCAGCAGCGCGCAGTCGCCAGGATATACAACCCGTTTGCAAAGAAGAATATGAATATTTTATCCGTGCCAAACGATCTTGGCACGGCTTTGTATTTTCTCGGAGACGGGTATTTTCACACGATGATCACTTTGAGTTTTCTTGGTTATGGATTTGCCGCGTCCGATAACCGCGCCCTCCAGACATCGAGCCAGATCGCTGAGGCCATTATCGCGGAAACCATTATCGTGCAGACTCTAAAGCATGTCACGGGCAGGGAAAATCCCAATACCCTGGAAAGGCCGGGCGGCAAATGGCGTTTTTTCCCGAACCAAATTCAGTATCACAAGCATGTCAACAAATATGACGCGTTCCCGTCGGGGCATTTGCCCACGGCCCTGGTCACGGTCACCGTGATCTCGGAAAACTATCCCGAACACGTTTGGATACGCCCCTTGGGTTATACTCTGATGACCGGTCTTGCTTTTCAAATGATTAATAACGGGGTGCATTGGATGAGCGATTATCCATTGACTTTATATTTGGGATACGTTTACGCGAAAATAGCGGTTAATAAGGGCAGGATAAAGCGTTTGTCGGCTGATGCCGGGACCTTCGAGTTGGCGCCCGCGCTTGTCGGCAACGGATTGGGCATTAGGGCCATTTTTCGGTTTTATTGAAATTGAAATTTAAGGATCGATTTGCAGGGTTAGACAGGTATCTTCGACACGCAAACTTTGTTTGCGGCATCAGCGTGCTGGTGGCTTGCTCCGCCCTTGCCGGTTGCGCTACTTGGTCTAAGCACGGGATTGCGCTTCATCCTCTTCAAAAACTTAGAATCGTTGTTTTACCTGTTCGGTGCAGTGTGACATTTAAAAGACTGGAAAATATCCAGACGACTCAAAAATCAGAGCCAAGTCCGGCCAATGAAAAGGAACTGATAGCCGGACGGCTCAATGAAATCACGCAAAAAATGACCAGCTCCCTGGAAGAACGGTTGGCGGTTTCTTATTACTTCGAGGTGGTTCCCCGTGAAGAGGTCAGGCAAGCGCTGGCAAATTTGGGTTTAGAGTTATCGAGCGCTGCGCTGACCACCCAACAGATTAAAATGCTTAGTCAAACGCTCCACGCCCAGGTCTTAATGACAACAAAGCTGTCGGGTTACGGCAAAATCAAAAAGAGCTGGGTCGCCCTGCTCATCGGAGGCGGCATCGTAGAGGGAGTTGTCCAGGGTTTTATTGTTTTGAAAGTTGTCAAGAACGATTGGATCGCCGCGGGGGTGGCGGCCGAGGAAATCCTTCAGGAAACTCTGGAATGGGGTGGCGGGGCTTATATTTTTAACAACATTTTTACTCCGGTCATTCTGGAAGGCAGGCTGATCAGCGCCGCCGACGGACAAGTTTTATGGAAGAAAACCGTCATGGCCACCACTAATCGCAAGGGGCTCAAAAAATTTGCGCCCAAAGATCGTAAAAAAAAGGAACTTCGCCTTGAAGCGACCTATGACAAAGCCCAAGAAGATTTGATTAAAAGTCTTGAGAGCAGGGTAATCAAAAATATACCCTGAAGATTTTAAATTGAAAATATTCAGCTTGATTTATTGCTTGTTTTTGTTTGGAACAAGCGTTTCTTTCGCGGGCGAAAGCCTCGGCGCGCATGCGCCTGTCAAGGAGTCTATATGGACAGAGCCGCGAATCGCCGGCTATGTTGTTTTAGGCTCTTTGACGTTGATCGGGTTCGATGAATGGGTCCATAATCATACTGTGAATCACATCCGCGCAAACCGGTCATACCGGCTGTTTGACGTTTATGAATTCGGGCAGCCCCATACTTTTTTAGAAGAAATGGGAAACACTTCGGGAATAGCCGGCATGATCAGTTCATTTTACGCGATAGGCTTGTTGACGGATTCGGAGTCCGCCAAGAAAACCGGAGTCCTGACCGCCCAGGCTTGCGCCGTAACCGGCGTTTCCGTGCTGGCGCTCAAAACGCTGGCGGGTCGTTCCAGGCCCATTACATTTAGGATAAACGAGATGGATGCCGATAAATTCGAGCCATTTTCCGGCCACTCCTCTTTTCCCTCTGGTCACACGGCGACGGCTTTCACCATGGCGGCCGTTATTTCTTCACAATACCCATCCTGGTGGGTCGGATTTTTAAGCTACGGTTTGGCCAGCGCCATCGGCACCGGCCGCATTATTCAGGATCGTCATTGGACCACGGACGTCATTGCCGGGGCCGCGGTCGGCTGGGGCATGGGCAGACTGGTGGTTAATTACGAAAAACAAAGCGGCAAAAGCCGCTTTTTGTACGCAACGCCCAACAGCGTGGGTATTGGGCAGAAGTTTTAAGTTGCCAATTTTTTGCAGGCTTCTCTAAACAGCAGGACGCATAAAACACCGAACATGGTCACGGAAACTACGTCCGCGTAATTGCCGAAAAATCCGATCACGTTCCACTGGCTTCCAAAGTTGAGCAGTTCGGCAAAGTAGCCGTCTTTGACACCGGCCAAAACCGCGATGGCGATGCCGGCCAGGGAGCCTCCAGCCACCAGGCCCGTTGAATAAAGCATACCGGAGCTGATCTCGCCTTCCCCTTCGCTTTGTTTTTTCTGGACCTTAGCCACCAGGGCGTTCATCATTCCGCCGATAAAAATTGGAAACGTCGTAGAAATCGGCAGATATACGCCGACCGCCACCGGCAATGAGCGCACCCCCAGGAGTTCAATGACGACCGAAATCATAATACCGAGAAACACCAGCCCCCAAGGAAGCTCTTGAGCCAAAAGGCCTTTGATCAGGGTCGCCATCAAAGTGGCCTGCGGCGCGGCCAGCTTTTCAGAGCCGATCGGGCCGTATGGGGAATTATGGAGCAGGAAAAGCGTGACGCCGATGACGCAAACCGAAGCCAGAACCCCGATGAGAAGGCCTAATTGCTGTTTATAGGGCGTGGCGCCGACGAGGTATCCGGTTTTCAAATCCTGGCTGGTGGCCCCGGCATTGGCCGCGGCGATGCAGACAATGGCTCCGACAAACAGCGCGATGGCTTGGAATTCGGTCCCTGTCCAGCCCATGGCCACGAAAATCAGGCAGGTGGCCATGAGAGTCGCGATCGTCATTCCTGAGATCGGATTTGAGGACGATCCAATAATGCCCACGATGCGGCTGGAAACCGTGACAAAGAAAAATCCGAACAGCACGACCAGAAACGACATAATCAGCGTTGCGGGGAATTTGCCGGGAAACTGTGGCAAAACAGAGATAACTAAAGCCAATGCCAAAGAGCCGATTAAGACGTATTTTATGGGAATGTCACTTTCGATTCTGGATTGCGCTTTGCCGCCTCTGGCATCCTTGAAATCCTTGAAACTGCCTTTAAATGAGGAAATGATGGTGGGAATGGTCCTGATCAAGGTAAAAAGACCGCCCGCGGCAACAGCGCCCGCGCCGATATAACGCACGTAGCCCCGGTAGATTTCCATGGGGGACATTTCGGAGATCAGAAGGCCTTTCCATCCAGGGAGAAGAACGTTTGTAAGCTGATCTCCAAAAAGGGTGACCATGGGAATTAAAACCAGCCAGGAGAGAACACTGCCTGCCACGATTCTGGCCGAGCCCAGCGGGCCGATGATGTAGCCCACGCCGAGGTATTCCGGCGTGATTTCCGAGCTTATCGTGGCATTGGGGAATTGTGATGTCCTGGGCATAGAATATGAAGGATTGTCTTTCCAAAGGCCGAAAATGTTCATTAGAAGTTTGTAGATGATGGAAATCCAAACGCCGGAAAAAACCATCTTGGCCAAATTTCCGCCTTTTTCGCCGGCAATCAGAACGTCGGCGCAGGCTGTTCCTTCCGGGTAGGGCAGGGTGCCGTGCTCTTTGACGATCAAGGCGCGGCGCAGGGGGATCATGAACAAAACGCCTAGAATGCCGCCCACCAGGGCCAGGGTGAAGATTTGAAAATATTGGAAATACTTTTCGCCGTCGGTCAAAAAGATAAGAGCCGGAACAGTGAAGACCACGCCCGCCGCCACTGATTCCCCGGCCGAACCGATGGTCTGGACGATGTTGTTTTCCAAAATCGTTGATTTTCCGATTTTCTTGAAGACCGCGATGGCTAAAACCGCGATAGGAATGGAAGCGGAAACAGTCAATCCGGCTCGCAGGGCCAGATAGACGGTTGAAGCGCCGAAAATAACGCCGAATATAATGCCGAGAATGACCGCCTTGAGGGTGAATTCCGGCAGATTGGTTTCCGAGGGAACGTATGGTTTGAACTCAGCCATTGTTTGTCTCCTTTAGTTCTTTTCGCATCCTTCATGGGGTCAGGTCTTCATTTGTCATTTGTTACAACAAACTGTGGCCGCCATTTAGTTCCTGCCAACAAATGACAAATGAAGACCTGACCCCATTAAACCATGTTTTGCTTATTAGTGAGAAGTGGCTAAAATATAGCCATGAACGCCAAGCGGCTGGAAAGGTGCATCGTGGGCATAGCCGGCGGTTCCGGTTCCGGCAAGACGACTTTTGCCAGGCGCATTGTGGAGGGTTGCGCCAAAATCGGCATTCGCGGCCAGATATTTTCTTTGGACAGCTACTATGCTCCCTTGAACCACTTGAGCTTCAAGGAGCGGCAAGTTTATAATTTTGACCACCCTGACGCGATTGATCTGGGCTTGATTGTCGCTCATCTGGAAAAACTGCGGGCCGGTCAGGCGATCAAACAGCCTGTCTATGACTTTAAAATCCATACCCGCAAGAAAAAAACCATTTTGCGCCGGCCCACGCCTTTGATCATCGTCGAGGGGCTTTATGCCTTGCATTTTTCCGAGCTCTTAGCCTTTTATGATTACAAGCTTTTCGTTTCAACCGGCATCGCCACCGCAATTCTGCGCCGCATCGAGCGCGACATCAATGAACGCGGCCGCGACGTGGAAGGGGCCAAGCACCAAATCCTTTCCACCGTGCTTCCCATGTATGAGGACTACGTCAAGCCCACCCAGAAAAACGCCCATTTTTCCATCAACTGGGACGGCGAGGAAATTCCCGACAAAGCCACTGAAGGAATCATCAGCATGCTTAGGGATTTTTTCAGCCGCGCTTGCAGCCGGCGCTTCGGAATATAAATGACGCCTGACCTGCCCGTTCAAATTATGGTCGGCGATCATATCAGTCTGCGCGCCTTGGAAACAAAAGACGCGGCCCGGCTTTTCCGTCTGACGGAGCGCAACCAGGCGCGCCTGAAGCAATGGCTGCCTTGGGTGGAAAACACGAAAACCTCGGTTGACACTCTGCGTTTTATCCAGGGCGCTGTAAAAGCTTTTTCTGAAAAAACAGCCCTTCATATGGGCATTTTATTCAGGGGCCAGCTGGCCGGGGTTGTCGGCCTTCGATATGTTGACTGGGTTAATTCCAAAACAGAGCTTGGTTACTGGATCGGCTCTGAATTTTCCGGCCGGGGCATTATGGTCATGTCTTGCCGCGCCCTCGTTGATTACCTGTTTAAAGAATTGAAATTAAACCGCGTGGAAATATTAACGGAGCCCCGTAACGCTAAAAGCCAAGCCATCGCCAAAAAATTAGGATTTACCGAAGAAGGCTTATTAAGGGAAAGCGGAAAACTTTACGATAAATTCGTAGATCATCTCGTTTATTCCATGCTCGCGAAAGAGTGGGGGAAAATCGGTTAGCCGGCCTGGTGGGCCTCGGCTTTACTCGGTATCGGCGGGAGTTTCTTCTTCAGGCGCCGGCAGTTGGAGAATTTGGCACTGCGGCAATTCTATTTGAAGCGAATGGAGCCGGATGGCGAACCGGCGCATGGCAGCGTGGAGCCGCTCGATATTTTTAATGCCATAAGAAGCCGGATCCAGGCCTTTATAGAGAACATAATAACCTTCTGTTTCCGGTCCGGCGGTCATGGGGATGACAGGATTTTCCGGATCATAGTCCGCCGCGTAGCGTCCTGACGTGGAATTGACAAGTATCCAATGTCCTTGCGTGAAAACTTCGACAAAAATATGTCCCGAATACATCTGCTGCGCCGATTGCTTGGGATTAAAATTTCTAGCCCAGGAAAGTCCTGCCGCGTCAACCATGATCGCCGGGTAACCGGCGTATCGCAATAAGGCGGCAAGAATCAGCCCCCAATCGTGACACCCGGAAAGCTGCCGTGTTTGCAAAAGCTGGGCGGCCGTGGTTTTCCCGACCAGCATTCCGCCGGCCGCGTTTCTTTCAAAATTTTCTTTGATCCAATGAAATATCCGGCCGATGTCTTCAAGGCTGTCGTTGCCCAAAATGCCGAGCTTTTCTTTGACCCAGGCCGCTTGCCCCACATTAAGGGTTGACTGCGGGCCTGCCTGCAGATAGGCTTGCGGATCGCCGTAGTCGGGCGCGGAATTAAACGGCTGAGTCATGGCCGTCGAGCATGCGGCCGGAAGCAAAAACGCCGCGAATAAATTATTTATTCTGGTCATGTAAATTAAGTTCCGGGCCGATATTTTTGTTCCTGGTTATAGCGTAACAGGCTTTTGTGTGTTTTACCAACGATTTTTCGTCCCGGTGAAATTGGAACCTGTCACACCACTGCGGACATGGGGGTCAGGTCTGAATGGCGCTTACTTAAGCCCGATTCTCTGCATTTGTTCGTCACCCCCGCGAAGGCGGGGGTCCAGACGTCGTGCCCGCGCAGGCGGGCATCCAGATAAAGCCCTGGATTCCCGCTTCCGCGGGAATGACGGCCAAGACCTTAACTAAGTGCCATTCGGGTCAGGTCTTCATTTGCCCCACCGCGTCCGACGCTTATCAAAACCTGGTTACGCTCTCGGATGAGTTTGGCTTCGGAACTATTCTAACTTTTCGCGGCCCCAAGCGCCTTTTGTCCGACGAGGATTACCAGGCTTACAAAAAAAGCCGCGAGCCGCAGTCTAAGCCGCCTAAAATTCAAGAGCTTCTTCGGCTTGCCTTAAGCCTTAAAGAGCGTTTCCGGAAGGAACAAGGTCTCTCTCGCCGGACCGCCGCCAGGGAACTTGGTTGCTCCCATGCCCGGATTTCTCAAATTATGAACCTGCTTAAACTTGATGCCAAAACACGCCGCTATATATTGAGTCTTCCGCCTGTTGTCGGCCGCCACGCACCAACGGAACGCTGGCTCAGGCAGTCTTTAATCTCCTGATCCTTGCTTTAGAAAAACGTGAATTGCGTCAGAATTGCGTTAAATCTATTATTGACGTAATTACAGCGGCAATAATTTTTTTTCTGGATCTAAAATTACTAGAACTGGCCAAGATATTCTCGACGGTAACGAAACAATTTTCCGTGAGCCGAGGCAAGGCGCCGCGAGCCGCGGCGTGCCTAAAAGGCACATAAGGCTCGCGGCAACGCAGCCGCAGACCACGAAAAATTCGTTGCAGTCCGTCGAAATATCTTGGCCAGTTCTAAGGTTTTTTTGTCGTGCTAACGTATTTTTGGTTGCGTGAGCGCGGCGCGCTTGGATTCGTTCTGGATAACCACCCTTCCCCAATTTCTAAGCGACACTGACACAAAATTCCAAAAGGAAGTGCGAGCATCAATCCAGCTACCAATGAGGCAAGCGCGGCGAGAAAGGTAGCGATTGCAAATCAAACCCTTCGGGATCTCGGCTACCAAGTTATTGGAGCTGCGTCTGAACTGTTTGGTCAAGAAGATACAATGAAAGCCGACTTTTTGCTTGGTGCTGTTATCTCCAACATTCGCGTAGGGGCCTTCGCACCCTTAGCCGGTAATTACGTCGTGTCCTTTCGGCAAGCGCGCGTATCCCCGACGGGGCGGGGGCTGTCATGGGCATGGCGGCGTGCGGATAGTGTGGGATAGCCTGAGTCCCCTGGTGCTTCGGACGCCCCGAGGCTCGTGAGCGCGCGGCGCAAGCTGC
>JACQWW010000184.1 GCA_016209025.1 Elusimicrobiota bacterium
AGGCACTGGGGTCAGGTCTTCATCTTTAGGGACTGTCCCCACAGGGGACTGTCCCTTTCCCAAAGATGAAGACCTGACCACAGCGCCTTCAAAGATATTCTGGAGAAGGGCTTGGGCTTGGTTTTCCTCGGAGGTGTTTAGTTCCTGGGAGGAAATCTCAACGGCTTTGGCTTCTTCATCACCCTTAACTGCGGCCAGGGCTTGGGGTGGGATAAGCTCAAGGATAAGAAGAAAAGAAAGAAAAAGACTTAAAAACCGAGAAAGTATTGTTTGTTTTATCTTGTGCTTTATCTTGGGCATTTATGTTCTTGGCTGCCGGTAATTATTATAAGCAGCCGGCGGTTTTTCTCCTAGGGTCTTTTGGGCTGAAAAATTGGGACCAAAGACTCATGCAGCGGCGTTGCATGAAAAAGGCATTTTAATGAAATGGGGATTTCGCTAACGGACCCTTATAAACAAAAAGGGGACATCTTTATTTTTGGACATGTCTAATTATTAGACATATCCATTTTGTCCCTAAATACTCAATTTATTGCGTTTTTTGCCTGCTTTTCCTCCTTTATTCCTCTTGGTAAAGAAATTGCATTATTTAATTTAAGAGTATTATAATGGTAATAACTTTTCTTCTCTCTATTCTCACTTCTCACTTATCCGCCGCGGCCCCGACAAGTCTGACATGGACAACGGTTTCATCCAATACCGCTTCCATTTCCTGGAACGGCGCGACTGAGGCCGCGGCTTTTACCGCGGTCATTTCCACGACCGACGGATTTTCTCCTTACATTTCCTCGGGCACAACGGACATCGGCCAGCAGACAACATCGTATTTCAATATCGCGGCAAATACGACTCATTACTTTAAAGTCAAGGTTTCCACCGACCCGGACTCGGAATATGCTTCGCCGGTTTCCACGGTCACCGCTATAGAGGCGCCGGACGCGGTTTTTCTTGATGAAATTTCCACGAATTCGCTGGTTGTTTCCGCTTATGCCCGCGGCTTGGGATTTACCAATCTCGGCCAGGACCTTTCCGGCATCGCCATCGCTTCCGGAACAAACTATTTGGGCTGGATAAGCTCAAATTCCTGGAGATCCAGGGCTGATTTGCCCTCGATCCGGCGCGACGGCGCAGTTGCTGTCGTTGACGGCAGAATATACGTGCTGGGCGGCAATGACGGCCTGGTCAGCTCGAGAAACGAAAGGTACGACCCCGAGACGAATGCCTGGACCACCCTGGCCTCTTTGCCGACTCCCCGGTGGGCAATAGCAGCCGTCAGCATCGGCAATAAAATTTACGCTATCGGCGGCTTAAACAGTTCCGGGTATTATTCGGCGGTCAATGAAATGTACGACCCCCAGACAAATGTCTGGACAACCATGGCGCCTCTTCAGACGGCCCGCACCTCATTTGCCGCAGCTGCCTGGGGCAAAAAAATTTATGCCATCGGCGGATTTTTTAACGATTCGTATTTGAGCACAACCGAAGAATACGATGTTGAAGGCAATAATTGGGTTTACAAGGCAAATCTCCCGACCCCGCGGGAAAAATTCTCAGCCGCGGTCCTGGGCGGAAAAATTTATACGGCCGGCGGATACGACGGCTTTGTCCGCGATAATGTCGAAATTTTTGATCCGGCCGCAAATCAATGGAAAATCGCCGGCCCCCTGTCCTCAGCCAGAGAGCGCCTGGTTACCGCGGCGGCCAATGGCAAAATTTACGCTTTAGGTGGAAGGCAATTCGGCGATACTCTTATCAACACCAACGAAGAATATGATCCCGGCACGGCCCGGCGCCTGACCAACTTATCGCCGAACTTCCCTTACTCATTTAAAGCCAAGGCAAGGAATTCAGCGGGTTGGCAAACAGGAGAATCAGCCGTAATTTCAAGCTATACGGCTGCTTTCGCGCCTTCTTTAGTTTCAACAGGCTCTTTTTCTTCAGTCGCTGATTCAAGTTTTACTGTTTCTTGGCAGGCCGACGCCAACCAGCCTGGAACTTCCTATTACGCTTGGATAACCACTGGCATCGGCGCAGCTGCTTCGGGCTGGGCAGTCATGACTTCAAGCGGCTTTTCCGGTTTGCTTGCAAACACCACTTATTATGCCTGGGCCAAAGCCAGAAACAATGACGGCTTCGAAACAAACTGGGTAAATTTAGGTTCCACCATCACCCTGGCCCGCCCCCCTTTAAGCCAAGCCTCGACCTTCACGGCAGTCGCGGTCAGTTCCCTGACGTTTCAATGGCAGGCCAACGCCAATCCTGACAACACTCTCTATATCGCGGAGATTTCCAGCTTCGTTGGTCTGAGTCCCTTGACCGGCTCCTCGGCCACGGTTTTAACCCAGGCCGCTTTCTTTGATCCTTCAGGTCAAAGCCAGAAATCACGGGGGAACCGAGACAACCTATGCCGGACTAGGCTCCACGGTCACCAGGGCCGCGGTTCCCCAGGCTTTGGCCTATAGCGATGTTTCCACCGGCACCCTTAAGGCCAATTGGACTAAAAATTCCAATCCTGAAGGAACCCTATACACTGTTGAGCTTGACGATGATTCCCAGTTCAGCTCCATCGCCTTCACCAGCGTCACAATCGCCGGCTGGGCCCAATTTTTTAACCTGGGGGTCAACACCAGCTACTATGCCAGGGTCAGGGCGGAAAACTGGGCGCGGACCGTTACCGGCTGGACCCAGTTGGGCTCCACCTCAACCAGGGCCAATGTGCCGGAAAGCCTTGTCTCTACTTTCAGCGCCGTATATTTTACTTCCGTAACCTTTTCCTGGTCAGCCGGCGGCAATCCTGACGCGACCCTCTATGTAGCAGAAATCTCCACCAAGACCGACTTTATTCCCCTTGTCTCGTCTTTGCAGACCACCCAAACCACAGCTGCTTTAACCGGACTCATGGCCAACAGCACCTCCTATGCCCGGGTCAAGGCCAGAAGCCATTCCGGGGTGGACACGGATTATTTGAGCCTGGGCTCTACCGTGACCATGGTGCTGGCCCCGGGAGCCTCGGTTTACTCCCAAGTCGCGGCCGACAGTTTAAGAATCAACTGGCATACAGCGGCCAATGCTCCGGGCGCTTTTTATATCGCGGAAATTGACGATGCCGAGGAATTCGGTTCAATAAATCAAACATCAGCCACTTATAACACTTATGCTCAAATGACCGGGCTTTCCGTCAATACCACGTATTATTCAAGGGTCCGGGCCGAAAACTGGACCGGTTCGGTTTCGTCTTATACGATAATCGGGGCCACGGCAACCCTGGTCAATATGCCGGCTTCACTGGTCTCAACTTTTACTTTGATAGCCAGCACCTCGTTTACTTTCCAGTGGAATAACAACAACAACCCTTCGGACACATTGTATGTTGCCGAGCTTTCCAGCGCTTCCTCTTTCGGATTTATCAGCGGTTCTTCGCGGACCCGGCAAACCCAGGCCGCGGTAACGAATCTAAAGCCGAATACCGACTATTATTTCCGCGTCAAAGCCGTCAATCACCAGGGCATCCCCAGCAATGTTTTAAATCTCGGCTCAAAACTTTCTCTGGCGGCTGTGCCGGCGGGCCACCCTGTCTCCACCTTCACTTCGGTCGGCCCCAATCACGTGACTTTCCGCTGGACCGCCAACGACAATCCTTTGGGAACGAATTATTTATCGGAAATATCATCATCAAGTTCTTTTTTAACTCTGGCGAATTCCTCAATAACCGCCACGCTCGATGTAGCCATGGTCGGCCTTCTGCCCAACACCACTTATTTCACCAGGGTCAAGGCAAGAAATTTTGGCGGAACCGAAACACCTTATGCTGAATTCGGCTCAACCGTCACCTTGGCCGCGGCCCCGGCCGCGGCCGCCGACCCATTTCCTTCGGTCAATTTTTCCTCGATCACCCTAAGATGGCTGGACAACGGCAATTCCCCCGGCACTTTGTACATTGCGGAAATTTCCACCCATGACAACTTTTCCGCTTCCGTCATTTCTTCGCAAACCATCGAAACAACCATCGGCTATGCCGGTCTTCTAAGCAACACAACTTATTACGCCAGAGTCAAAGCAAGGGGCCACGATGGCCGGGAATCCGATTACCTTGATTTGACCTCAACCGCCACTTTGACCGCGGCCCCGGCGGCCGGCGCCGGATTCTCCAATTTGTCCGCCACAGGTTTTAGGATTGCCTGGTCGGACAACGGCAACTCCCCGGACACGCCTTATAACGTGCAAATTGACGACAATTTCAATTTTTCTTCTATTGTCCAGTCAGCCATAACCACCAATACCTATAACGATTTTTCCGGACTTGGGATCAACACGATTTATTATGCCCGCGTTCAATCCTTAAACAGAATCGGCTCGGGCAGTTTTTTTGCCGAATTGGGCTCAACATGCACTTTGACTTTGCCGCCGATCAGCCACACCTCCACCTTCAGCGCTGTCGGCTCCAATGGGCTAGCTTTTCAATGGCAAGACAACGGGAATCCTCCGGCAACAGTCTTTGTCGCCGAAACATCGTCATCAGATTCTTTTTCTTTTATATCCGACTCGGAGATTACCACTTTAACCCAAGCCTCTTTTTCTTCGTTGACATCAAACACCACTTACTACGTTCAAGTCAAAAGCAGAAATCAAAGCGGTTCGGATTCCGAATATGTTGGGCTCGGCTCCACCATCACCCTGGCCCGCCCCCCTTTAAGCCATACCTCGACCTTCACGGCTGTCAATGTCAGTTCCCTGACGTTTCAATGGCAGGCCAACGCCAATCCTGACAACACTCTCTATATCGCGGAGATTTCCAGCTTCGTTGGTCTGAGTCCCTTGACCGGCTCCTCGGCCACGGTTTTAACCCAGGCCGCTTTCTTTGAT
>JACQWW010000053.1:0-807 GCA_016209025.1 Elusimicrobiota bacterium
CTCAAGCCCGCACGCAATGTCCAGGGGATTTTCCGGTAATCGAAACTTAAATTTAGAATGCTGGCGCCGAACTGCCAATCGTTGTTGATCAGCCATAAAACACCGCTGTCCATGGCGAAATTGGCCGAGGCGTTTCCGTAATAATCCTCAAAAACGCCTTTGGCCCCGAGGCCGAAAAAAAGATTCTCCGCGGGCAGGCTCCAGCCGAAAGCGCCGTTCATAAACCCGGTACGCACAAAAACATCGGCGCCGGCGATAGGAATCCCGTTTTCGTCCCTGGCGTCGAAATCGCCGAGGGTGAAATAGGCTGCGTTGAAAGCAACGTTGGCATGCATATACGGCTGATTGTACGCCGCGTAATGGCCTTTGAAATTATCAATCCAATCGGTCAGACCCAAGGCGAATTCCCGGTTATTGGATCGGGCAATGCCGGCCGGATTGTAACCCAAAGATTCGACTCCGTCGGCCAAGGCGACGTAGGAACGTCCCAGCGCCATGGCTTCGGCATTGCCGATGCCGATTTTCAAAAACTGGGCCGCCGAGGTTCCGGCGTAACTTTCGCGGGAACGATAAAAGGAAGCGCCCCAGAGGGGCGCTGAATATAGAATATAGAATGTAGAATATAGGAAAAAAAATAAAAATAAAAAAAGTTTTTTCTGTTTTCTCCCATATTCTATATTCAATATTCTATATTCAACATTCACGGCACAAGCACCTTTTTCATTGTTTACAGAAATTGGCGGTCCCCGCCGAAAGAATCGGCGCGCAAGATATAAAAATAAACTCCCCGGGCAACCGCCCTGCCCC
>JACQWW010000053.1:844-6530 GCA_016209025.1 Elusimicrobiota bacterium
GCAACAGCCCTGCCCCAATTGTTTTGGAGATTCCACTCAATGGCCGGCAAGCCGTTGCACGGCCCTTGGCCTCCGAGAACCCGGCCCAAATTTTTCTCCCAAACAAGCTCTCCGCTTAAGGTGTATATCCTCAGGTTGACATCTGCGTCCACGGGAACAAAGGAACAAATTTTCAAAGGGCTTTTTATCACCGGATTAGGGTAGGCGAATGTCTGATCGTCGAAGGTGGCTTGGGGATCGGCTGAGCCCAATCTTAAAACCGGCAGCTGCCCGCTTTCAACATTCGATATCTTATTGCCCCTTTCGTCGGTGGCGATCAAACGGAAAGCATAATTGCCGTCAGGCACTCTTTTTTGAAAAAGATTAACGCCTTCCCAATACTCCGTCAAAGGCACCCGGCTTGGCCGCGGCCCACGGATATAAAAGACCAGCGATTCCGACTCAGCCGGAATAGGCTGTCCGGCGGCATTAAAAATCGTCCCAGGCTTGTAAATCCTCAGATCAACGTTCAACGGCTCGGAAATCTGATAACTGATCTCCGCCGCCTCAGCCTCTGGGGTCAAAGGGGTCACGGCAATGTCGTAAACCCTTAAAAGATCAATAGAAAGAGGAATCCTGGCGATGGATGACGAGGCATTGACGCTCGACTGGTCTTCGGCTGACAGGTCAATGACAAAATTGCCGGTGGAAAGACGTATCTCGGCGAAGTTGGTGCCGTCCCAAAACTCCTTATTCTCCGCCATTCCTGCTCTTGGTTCTTTATTTAATAAACGCTTGATTAATGTCAGGGTTTCGGCATCCTTGATTTCAATCGTGACCAAAGCGTCGCGGGAAAGGGTGTAGCTTATTTCATAAGGCTCCAGAGGAATGTTTAAAGTTTCCGATGAATTTTCGATCGTCGGGTAAGTAGGCGTCACATCAGGATTTAAAAGCTGAATTTGGCCGCGGGCCACGACCATTTCCTTGATGACCGTGTCCGGCGAGTAGTTTCCGTAAATATCAAATGATTTAAGCACTAAAATATAGTTGCCATCATCTACGAAATAGCCGTTATCATCGCGGCCGTCCCAAAATTCGGTGATGCCGGTCCTTCCCGGGCGCGCGCCATAAATTGTTTTAATCAATTGTCCGCCCTGCAACGCCAAATTGGGCCAGGCTCCGGAAAAAGTTGCCGTAGGAGAATATATCTCCAAACGAACGTCCATCGGTTCGCTAATGGCATAGCCGATGTTGACGCTGTCGGTGGATCCGGACAACAGCGAGCCTAATTTAACGCCGTAAGTGCGCAGCATATTGGCTGAAAAATAGGAGGTCATCTTTGAAACCCGATTGGGAAACAGGGTGTCCCGGGCCTCAAGCTCAAGCATATATTCCCCGCTTGAAACACGGATGCCGTTTTGACTGGCCAGCCCGGTTGTCCGGCCGTCCCACCCGTTGACCGGCTCGATCAACATAATGCTTCCAGGGCGTATTTCATCTTTCACTAAATGGGCGATGGTACAGCCGGCCGTGCTCGGACAGGTCTTATAATTAGTGGAAACAGCCGGGCTGGCCACATTGCCTGTATTTGGATCAAAAGCGATAAGGCTTCCAACGCTTTGATTAACCAAGGCCTTGACTTTTAAATTGACCCTGGCATCACGTCCCAGGCTGTAAGAGAAATAAAAAGGCGCCAGGCCTGAAATTGGCGGCGAGGAAAGATTGAAGCTTTGGGCCGTGACCTGTTGAAGAGGAACAAGACCGCGGGTTACCGGCATAATCCCGATCCTAGGCCGGGCTGTTTTGACTACGGACGTTGAAGTTATGGGGGAATTTTCATTTTCCGCGGCCCAAACCGTAACAACATAATTTCCGTCGTCAACTGGGTTGCCTGAACTGTCGCGGCCGTCCCAAATCATGGACAAAGGCTCTCTGGCCGATATGGTATTAACATATTGACGGATTCTTAAAACCCGGTTAGTTGGACATGCATCCGGCCAGTAAGAAGGCGAAGCGCAATCGCCGGCCAATGACGGCGGCGCAGCGTTTTCGTCAAAGGCGGCGCTTGTCTGCCAGATGGAAAAATAAACCGAAGCCGCTTCAGTCAGGGATACGTTGATGCCGGCGTAACCCGTAGACTGAGTGGAGATGCCCTGAATGGAGAGATTGGAAATTTGAAGCGGGTCCAGAGCAATGGCGAAGCTCGCCCGGTCCGAATCATGGCTGTGCGTGCCGGTTCCCTCTTGTCCGGCGGGCAGATCAGGATCCCAAGCAAAAATCTGAAATACGTAAGTTCCGCTTGACACTAAGTTGCCCCACTGATCCCGGCCGTCCCAAACCTCTCTGACGCTGATGGCGCCCTGGGTTGTGTCTTCGCCGAATCTGGGCTGGTTGTCAACAAGCCGGCGCACAAGACTTCCGCCGGCCCAGAGGGGTTGGCACATCGGGACCGGGTGCGGCGTGGTTGTGCTATTGCCCACACTTTGAGTGATATTCAATGAACAGCCTTCATCCGTTCCCTTGAAAATATCAATCGTCACATTTCCCGATTTTGATAGCTTGTAGTTGGTGATGATAGGAAGCCCTGACGGCATACCGGAAACCGTCGGGCTGGAAACAACCGAATGAATGTCCATAACGTCAACTAAAATCGGCTGCTGGTTTTCGCCGGGATAGTAAAATTTCGGCTCGAGCTTGTTATCTCCGGAACTGAATTTAATCTGCGCCTCAATAGAATATGTGCCGTTCATCTTACCGAAGCCTTTTTCATCAACGAAAAACGACCCGTCCCAAACAGCGCAGATATTCGACATTGAGGCGCCGGCGCCCTCCATATTGGGAAAAGAGAATGTTCGAAGCGGGGCCGACTCTTCTAATTTCGGCGGGGTGCCCGGCGTCAAGGTCAAGCGCTTGATGCTTATGGCGGCTTCCTGAATATCGGCATGGGTAAAGCCGACCCATTTTTTATGCCTGACAACAATTAAAACATTTGTCTTAGGATCGCGATCTGTCCCGCCGGAAAAATTATTAAATTCTATGGCCGGCATAGTGCTGATATAAGCGCCGGCAGTGGCTCCACTACTGGGATACGTGAAATCAAAATGTAAATCCCCTCCTCCCGGAGTAGAATCACAATAAACATCATACGGCGACGAAACATGGCTTGTGTCATAAAACACGTCAATATGGCTGTAAGGAGCTTCTGAAAGGGTGTGGGAAAATGCCGAACCTGCGAAAATAACGAGAAACGAGAAGCTGGAAACGAAAAGAAAGGCTAATCTGGTCAGACCAAACCTTGCCCGATTTATCCGCATCACGACCAAAACATATTATTTTTTTGCAATCAAGGCAATTCAGAGCAAGGGGGTCACAGAAACCCCAAACATCTTTATTCCCTCGCCCCGTGAAACGGGGAGAGGGGAGGGTGAGGGGTTAAGGCCTGGCCTGGATAAGCCGCGGCGGATCGGTTTCTATGGCCAAATATATAGTTTTGTCGCCCTGGACCAGAACAGCCGCGGCATTAGCCGGCGTCTCCATGCCGGCGGTCAAGGCAATTTTAACAGGCCGGCCTTTTTTCCAGCGGCCCTCGGAGTCCTTTTGAAACGGCAAAAGAGCCAAACTCTTGCCGTCTAAAATCCAGACAACGCTTCCCGAAGCGGTAAAAACCAACGGAATCACATCCTGCGGCAGTTTAAAGGCTGACACCGGTTTAGCTTTGAGAGTTTTTGGATCGAAAAAATAAATATCTTTTTGAATCGTATCCAGGACCGCCAACGACCATTCTCCGCCGCTCAATCCCTCCCCCCCTGTGGGGGAGGGCAGGGTGGGGGGTTCGGTTCCGTGCTTCGTGTCTTCAATGACGGCCAGAAACAAACACGAAGCAGTCGGTGTCGGAACCTCTTCAATCACCGCCCCGGGATTGGCGGCATTATGTTTGAATATTTTCCGGCTGATTGAATCCAAGGTAAAAAGATGTTTGCCGTCCGGGCTCGCGGCGATTGAATTAGGATGAAAAAAAGTCATGCCTGAAGCGAACCGGGAAACGATCTTGGCCGGATTATCAAGATAAACCTGAACCATGTCGCCTGTTTTCCAATCAGTAATCCATAAAAAATCGTCCTTGCCTTTTTCTTCTCCCAAAGCTATTCCTGAAGGCGTGGACACAGGCAGCTCCCACGACAAAGTCTCGAAATAAATAATAGGCTTCCGATTGATCCAAAACGATCTGGCAAAAATTAAAAATCCAAGTCCGATAACCGCAGCAACGGCTGTGCCGCCCAGCCAAAAAGCATGACGCCTGAAAAAAGTTTTAGCGCCCCCTTTGCCCCGCCTTCTACCCCCCTCCCACTCGATGGGGGAGGACAGCCTGCCCTGAGCGAAGTCGAAGGGGGTGGGGGTGGAAGCTTTTAGTTGTCCAGTAGATGGCACGCCCACCCCTTCTTCCATCTGCGGAAAATTAGGCGGCATAGGACTCGGCCCCAAACCGCCGCCCCCCATCGCTTCCCGCCTCCCGCTTTCGAACTTCTCTTCGCCTGCGCCGCGCAAAGCATGGCCCCAGCGGGAAAGCTCGCTGACCAGATTGCCGAACACCTTGGTCAAGCGGATTTCCTTTTCCTCTTTTTCCGAGATCATTTTCTCCCATTGGGCCTTTTCCTTCATATATTTGGCTTCCCAATCCGCGAAACCGGCTCTTTGGTTTTCCCAAACCTTGCGCTCACGCTCCCAAAGTTCCTCCCATTTCTTTCTTTCCCTATCCCAGTTCTCTAAAATTTTCGTCTTTTCAGCCTCCAGTTTTTCCACCGCCCTCGAGAGTTCGCCCAGCCTGCCTTCAAAAACCTGCGCCTTGGAACGCTCTTCGAGAAGAGCCCTGGTGCTGGCCGAAAGAGCTTCTTTTGAGCTTTCTTCAAGCTTGACGCGGGCTTGCTTCTCCCGGGCAAGGAATTCTTCAAGCTCCAACACTTTCTGAGCCAATCTGCCGGCTTCGTTTTTAGCGGCCGACTCAATCGTCAAAACTTTCGCCTCAAGCTCTTTCTCGCGCAATTTTAATTTTTCGATCTCAGCTTCCTTTTGCCTGATTTCCTCGCCGAAAGCGCGCAAGCGCCGCTGATTCTCCTCAAAAAGTTTCTTGATCTCCCCTTTGTATTCGGCGATCTGGGCGTTAAGGCGCTCGATGGTTTCTTGTTGAAGCCTGGTTTCCTGGGCCATGACTTGGCGGTCTTTGTCCGCCTGAGCGCGCAAAACCTCCATTTCGCTTTCCTGCTTGAAAAGAAACCCGGCGCGTCCCATGCGCTCTTCATCGAGCCTGGCGTTTAATGCCTCCGTCTTCGCCTCAAAATCGCGGATGACGGCGCGAAGCTCTTCTTTTTCCCTTTCTTTGATCTCCAACAAATCCAAAAGCTGCCTTTTTTCATTATGATAGCGCCGTCTGGCGTATTCCAGAATATCCTGCTCTAATTCTTTCTCAATCATTTCATCCATTTTTTTCCAACCTTATTTCCCCTATCTCGCTTTCCCCGCGTCCCCCCCTCGGCGTGTCCCCGCGTCCTTCTTCCGGCAGCGGCAGTAAAATCGTAAATTTGGCGCCCCGGCCTTGACCGGCGCTCTCGGCAAAAATCGTCCCTTTGTGATTTTTGACAATGCCGTGGCAGACGGAAAGGCCCAGCCCCACGCCTTTGCCCAATTCCTTGGTGGTATAAAAAGCCTCGAA
>JACQWW010000185.1 GCA_016209025.1 Elusimicrobiota bacterium
GAACTAAATGGCGGCCACAGTTTGTTGTAACAAGTGACAAATGAAGACCTGACCCCTTCTCCCGTGACAAATGAAGACCTGACCCCATTGCCCTTGTGGAATTTCAGATAATACGACAAAGATGTTGTTAGAAAAACTAGACGCGGAAACCGTCCATCATGCCGTTGTAAGATTTTTAGAAGTTGTTCAGGATTATTCCTGGGCTTTAAGCATCCTAAGAAAGCGTTATTGTCATGCATGCGGCGAAGAGCTTCGGGTCAGATTCGGCGGGCTTGAATTTCCCAATCCTGTAGGCTTGGCGGCCGGATGGGATAAAAATATCCGCGTGCCTTTGGCTTTATCCGCCATGGGCTTCGGTTTTTTGGAATTGGGCAGCGTGACCTGCTGGCCGGAAACCGGCCATCCCCGGCCAAGGATATTCAGAAGTTTTAAATACCAGCAGATCATCAACCGGGTGGGTTTTGCTAATGACGGCGCGGTGCGTGCCGAAGAGCGGCTGAGGCTAAGACCGGCGCCCGCGAGTTGCCCAATCGGGATAAGTCTGGGCAAAATGCTTTTGTCGCCGTCGGAGCGGCTTGTTCCGGAATGCGCTCAAATGATGGAAATGTTTTATCCCTACGCGGGTTTTTTTTCAATCAATGTCAGCTCTCCCAACACACCCGGCGGCTTTGCCATGAGCCAAGCGGATTTTTTAAGGACGACTCTTGCCGAATTGGTTCGGGAAAACCGGCGGCTTGCCAACAGATTCAGCCGGCCGCATAAGCCGCTTTTTGTCAAGATACCTCCGATCATTGACGGTCCCGGTCTTAACGCCGCGGCCCAGGCCTTGTACGACAGCGGCGTGGACGGCGTGATTGCCGTAAACTCCGCGGCCACGCCGCTGGGGGGCTTGAGCGGCCTGCCCCTAAGATCCCTTGCCCTAAAAACAACAGCCGGACTTTATTGCTGCCTAAAAGACCGCCTGCCCATTATCGGCTCCGGCGGGATTATTACCGCCGACGATGCCTGGCAGCGCGTCAAAGCCGGCGCGGAAATCATCGAGCTTTTCAGCGGATTTGTCTTCAAGGGGCCTGGATTGGTCAAAGAAATTTTGAAAAAATTTCAAAAGGAGTTAAATGAGCTTGGCTTGAAATCCATACAGGAGGCCTGCGGCATTGACGCTCAAAGATATGCAAGATAAGATCATCGTCGCCTTGGATGTTTCGCCGGAAAAAGCCAGGGAAATCGTGGCCAAAACCAAAGATTTGACGGCGATTTACAAAATGGGGCCGGTTCTTTGGCATCAGTGGGGCGCTGAAAGCTTGAGTTTTTTTAAAGATCAGGGCGTGCGCGTGATGATAGATTTTAAATTTCACGACATTCCCAGCGTGGCGGCCGCGAGCCTTGTTTGCCTGGCCGGCCATCAAGGCTCGGAAGTTATCTGGGGCGTTACCCTTCATGCTCTGGGAGGGTTTTCCATGCTGCGCACCGCGGTCATCGAAAGAGATAAATTACCCAAAGACCGGAAATTTCTTCTTTTCGGTGTGACTGTTTTAACAAGCATGAGGGAAAAAGACCTTTATCGCGTCGGAATAAACCGGACAGTGGATGCCCAGGTTAAAAAGCTTTCCATGCTGGCTCAAGACGCCGGCTTGGACGGAGTCGTCGCATCCGCCAAAGAAATTAGCGCTATCAGAAAAGTATGCGGCAAAGATCAGCTTGTTTTGGTTCCCGGCATCAGTTTGGATTCGAATCGCAGAAGAGATTTAGACCAAAAGCGCGCGGCCACGCCCAGAGAAGCGTTTGAACTCGGGGCCGACCATTTGATTATCGGCCGCGATATTTATCAAGCCGAAGATCCCAGGGAACGGTTGGAAATGATGATTGAAGCGATAAGAGTTGATAAGATACTACATTGATAAGGGGGAAAATAAACAATGGCTAAAACCGCAAAGCTTGATTTGATAGGACTTTTAAGCGAGCATGGCGCGCTGTTGGACGGCCATTTCAGGCTCGCTTCGGGGATGCATTCGGCGAATTACGTGCAGACGGCCCTGATTCTACAATACCCGCATATCGCCCAAAAATTAGCCAAGGCCATCGCCTCCAAATTTTTCCATGAGATTGACTGCGTCTGTTCGCCGGCCATGGGCGCGGTCGTTATCGGCCAAGAGGTGGCGAGAGCCAAAAAATGCCGGGCGATTTTCACCGAACGGGTCAACGGCGTTATGGTTTTGCGCCGCGAATTTCATATCAACAAGGGTGAAAAACTACTGGTGGTCGAGGATGTCTTGACCACGGGCCGGTCAACCGGAGAGGTGGTCAATTTAACCCGGACTCATGGCGCAAAAGTCGTGGGAGTGGCCGCCATCATTGACAGGAGCGTTGTGGCCCCGACCTTTGAAATTCCGTTTAGATCGCTTATCAGCTACCCTTTGGAAATTTATCCGGCCGACAATTGCGAGCTTTGCAAGAAAAACGTGCCCCTGACTTCCCCCGGATCGCGGTATCTGGAACCGAATCCATAGAAAAGGCCAATAAGGCCAATAAGGCCAATGAGGCCAATAAGGCATTTAAAAAGAGTTGCTTATGCTTCCAGTGGCGTCCATCTTGGGGATGCCTATGAACTTTTAAAGACCATAACTCAGACCACTAAACGGCCTATCACCCATTTCGCCAGCATCGTCCCACTTAAGTTAGACTTCAGACTTCAGACTTCAGACTTCAGACTTGCTTTTTCGGCCGACGGCGTGGGGACAAAAAGCGAAATTTTAAGGTTATTGGGCAGAAATTGGGTGAGCGGCTGGGACTGCGTAGCCATGAACGCCAACGACATTTTATGCGCCGGGGCCGCGCCTCTCTGGTTTTTGGATTACTATGCCCAAGGCCGCCTTGATAAAAAGATTTTCAAGCAGGTTTTATCCGGCATCCAGAAGGCCGTCGTCTTTTTGGGGGCCGTTTTGGTCGGGGGGGAAACAGCGGAAATGCCCGGCCTTTTCAAGATGCCCGAAGCTTATGATGTGGCCGGTTTTCTTGTCGGCAAAATCAGTCCGCCCGTGGCGGTCGGCCCGGATTTCGTCAAACCCGGCGACCTTTTGGTCGGTTTAAAATCAAGCGGGCCTCATTCAAACGGATTTTCCTTGATTCGCAAAGTTTTGACTTTTAAAGAAATTAAGCGCCATGCCGATGCGCTTTGCCGCCCCACTAGGCTTTATCATAACTTGGTTTACCCCCACCTCTTTCCCTCTCCCCTTGAGGGAGATGGCAGGGTGAGGGGGCCATCCAAGAATTTTCAGTTCATTCATTCCCTGGCCCATATTACGGGCGGCGGTTTTGCCGAAAAACTGGCCAGGGCCATCGGCCCCTCGTGCCGGGCTATCGTCAATCTCGGCGCTTGGAAGGTGCCGCCGATATTCAGGTTCATTCAAGACAAAGCAGGCCTAAGCGATGAAAAAATGTGCGGCGTGCTTAACATGGGCATAGGCTTCGTGCTGATTGCTGATCCAAAGGCCTTGGCGCGTTTAGAGCGTTCAATAAAAGAGAAATTTTCCGTGATCGGCGAAATCGTGCCGAGAAAACCCTCGGAGCCTGCCGTTGAGATTGTTGTTTGAGGCACTCTTTTCGTCATTTCCGCGAAGGCGGGAATCCAGGCATATTTTTTTCTTAAAAGCAGTCGTTTATTTGACCTTTTTTTCTTTTCTTGCCGCTTCCTGTCATCGCGCCGACCAATTGACCGTCCGTCGCGTTTCCGACGGCGACACAGTCGTCTTGTCTGACGGCGCGAAGGTCCGTTATATCGGCATAGACACACCGGAAAAAGAGCGGCCCTATTATGACGAAGCGCGCCGCTTCAATGAAAAACTCGTTCTTGGCAAGGCCGTGAGGCTTGAATACGACATCGAAAAAACAGATCGTTATGGCCGGACATTGGCGTATGTTTATTTAAAAGACGGCACGTTCGTCAATGCCGAGATGATTCGGCAGGGTTATGCCAATATCTATACGTTTCCTCCGAATTTGAAATATACGGAACTGTTTTTGTCTTTTCAAAAAGAAGCCCGGCAGGCCAATCGGGGCTTATGGGGCGTCAAAGTCGCGCTGTCTTCTTATTACGTTTTTTCCGCCAGAGGAAGGGCCTTTCACCGGCCTGATTGCGAGTTCGCCGGAAAGATCAGTAAGAAAAACAGGATTCAACTGGCCGGCCGGGAAAAAGCCTTTGACCGGGGCTTGTCGCCATGCCGGAAATGCAATCCATGATTGAGTTGGAAAAAGTTTCAAAAAGTTACGGAGCGGTTCAGGCGGTCAAGGATTTGACGCTTTCCGTGCCGGGAGGGGGAATTTTCGCGCTATTGGGGCCCAATGGAGCCGGCAAGACGACGACCGTAAAGCTTTTATGCGGGCTGTTGGCGCCGGATGCCGGACAGATCCGCGTTGCCGGATTCGATCTTTTCAAGGATGCGGCCCGGGCCAAAAGCCTGATCGGTCTGATTCCCGACGAGCCTTATGTCTATCCCAAGCTGACGGCTTGGGAGTTTTTGGAGTTGATTGCAGGCATGTACCGCCTGGACGGGCAATGGGCGGAGCAGGCCCGGCATTATCTCGAGCTTTTTGACTTGTCGGCGGCTGTTTGCGGAAAAAATCTTCTCGAAGGCTTTTCTCATGGCATGAAACAAAAGGTCGTATTTACCAGCATTTTAATGAGAAATCCCAGCGTTTGGCTGCTTGACGAGCCGTTGGTCGGCCTGGACCCCAAGTCCATGCGCATCGTCAAGGAATTGATTTGCGAACGCGCGCGCCTGGGCGCCGCCGTCTTGTTATCAACGCACGTGCTTTCGATCGCGGAAGAGATCGCCGTTAGGATCGGCATTATCAATGCCGGAAAATTGGAGTTCGTCGGAACCAAAACCGAACTGCGTGAATGGCTGCGCTCAAGAAATATTCAATTTTCCGAAACCGAGAATCTGGAAGATTTGTTTTTAAAGGCCACGCTCAAGTAATGGGGTCAGGTCTTCATTTGTCATTTGTTACAACAAACTTGGGGAAGGGGTCAGGTCTTCATTTGTCATTTGTTACAACAAACTGTGGCCGCCATTTAGTTCCTGCCAACAAATGACAAATGAAGACCTGACCCC
>JACQWW010000186.1 GCA_016209025.1 Elusimicrobiota bacterium
CCAAGCCGCGGCCGGTGTTGACCGCCGGACTATTTGCCGCAGGATCGCAAAACAGTGAACGCAGTTTATGACCCAAGACAATTTGCCGCTTAAGATTCTTTTCCTATGCACCGGCAATTCCTGCCGCAGTCAGATGGCGGAAGGCTGGGTCAGGGCGCTCAAAGCAGGGCAGATTGAGGCCTATTCCGCGGGTGTTGATCCTAAAGGTATGCATCCCCTAGCTGTTAAAGTTATGGCCGAGGCCGGGGTGGATATTTCGCGCCAAGTGTCAAAACATGCCGATACGCTTAAAGATATGCCTTTCGATTTTGTAATTACGGTTTGCGATCAAGCGCGGGAAAGCTGTCCGCTTTTTCCCGGCAAGGCCAAAAAAGTGCGCAGAGAATTCGAAGACCCCGCCGCGGCCAAGGGAACTGACGAAGAAATCCTGGCGGTTTTTCGCCGGGTGCGCGACCAAATCCGCGATTTTGTGACTGGACTGCCCTGTGTGCTCACAGGACTGCCTGCTGGTCTGCCGGAAACTCTAACAAAGGGGGAATAACTATGACTAACGAACCAACAATCTCGTCAAGGCTTTCGTTTTTGGACCGCTGGCTGACTTTGTGGATATTTCTGGCCATGGCCGCTGGGGTGGGTCTAGGCTGGTTGTTTCCGGCTTTTGTAACATCGTTTAACGCGGCATCGAGCGTCGGCACCACCTCCATCCCCATTGCCATCGGGCTTGTCCTGATGATGTATCCGCCTTTGGCCAAAGTGCGCTACGAAGAACTGGGGCGCGTGTTTGCCGACAAGAAAGTCCTGGCCCTGTCCCTTATTCAAAACTGGGTTATTGGACCAGTATTGATGTTCGCTTTGGCTGTTATTTTTCTGCGCGGCTACCCCGAATATATGATTGGCCTTATCATGATCGGACTGGCACGCTGTATCGCCATGGTGATCGTGTGGAACGAACTTGCCCAGGGTGATACCGAATACTGCGCGGGGCTCGTGGCGTTTAACTCCATATTCCAAGTGCTCTTTTTCTCGGCCTTCGCTTGGTTTTTTATCACTGTCCTGCCGGCCAAGCTGGGGCTCTCCGGAGCCGTGGTCAACATTACCATAGGAGAGATTGCCAAGAGCGTTTTTATTTACCTGGGCATTCCATTTTTGGCGGGTATGGCCACGCGGTTCGCGCTGGTTTCCTCGCGCGGCAAGGACTGGTATCATGGCCGTTTTATCCCGGCCATTAGCCCGATAACTCTGATCGCGCTTTTGTTTACCATTGTGGTGATGTTTTCCATCCAGGGCCGGCGTATCGTGGAATCACCGCTGGATGTGGCGCGCATCGCTGTTCCGCTGTTGTGCTACTTTGTGATTATGTTTTTCGTTTCCTTTTTTTTGAGCCGCCGGGCCGGGGCGCGCTATCCGGTCGCCTGCACCCTTTCTTTTACAGCTGCGTCCAATAACTTTGAGCTGGCCATTGCGGTGGCCATCGCCACCTTTGGCATCGGCCACGGCGCGGCGTTCGCCGCGGTCATCGGGCCATTAGTGGAAGTTCCGGCGCTTATCAGCCTGGTAAATGTCGCTCTTTATTTTCAGCAACGCATTAATTGGAGGACAAATGACTGACTCAACGGCAAAGTTCAAAAAAACTCACCACGCAATATGTGCCCGTGCCTGGTATAACTAGAAAATTTACCTAAATTTGTCGTTTTTAACCGCTATCCAGAGGCCGGCAGCGGCGGCGGCAAAACCCGCGGCCAGCAGGGTCCGCTCCATTCCTAAAATAGGAATCAAAAGACCGCTTGTCACAAAAGCTCCGGCGGCCGAGCCCCAGAGATCGGCGCCGTAAAGCAGGCCGATAGACTGACCAGAAGAATCCGTTTCAAGCGAAACCGAGAATACGAAGGCTAGGCCGACGGCAGCGCCGCAGATTAAAAGAAGTCCCGCGAAAACAGCAAGGAGGGCAATTGCGCTGATCGCGTTTAACAACGGCAAAAGCCGGCCGGCCGCGACCGCGAACAGAGCGCAAAATATTGCCAGCAAAACAGCGCGTCCAGCGGTGGCTTGGATCAGGCCGCCCATGAGAGAGCCCAGGCAGAGTCCCGCCATGAACATGGCGAACAAAAGTCCCATCTGCCAGAACAAAGCGCCGGACATGGCTTGAAAACCGAGCAGGAAAACAACCTCACACGTCATGGCAAAAAATCCCAAAAGCCCAAGATACGCGGCCGCCGGACTTTTTGAAACTCCAGTCCATGATTTTTTCAATTTCAGTCCAGCGGCCAGAATAACAACACATATAAGAACAAGACCCGTCAATTCTTTCGGCGAAACAACTTGGGACAGCCACATCCTCCAGGCGTAAAAATAGGAAACAGGAAAAAGGTCCTTATTTTCCGGAACGCGGGATAATTCCCCGACGCGCTTGAGAAAAACCTCTCTGCGCCAGTTGTCCAAAAAGAAAGGGAAATTACTGGGGACAATGACTTGATTATTGATTTTTCGCTTGGCGTAACGCTGCGCCAGCCGGTTTGATTCCAGCGCAATCGGTTCATGACCGGCCAAAATAACCATGCGGCTGCCCGGAACAATTTCCACACTGCGAAAAACGGATTTAACAGTTTTCATCACGCTGGCGTCAAGATAAGCGGTCTGCGGCGACATATAGTTTTCCGAGCCGACAATAGAAAAGGCCAAAATCCCGCCAGCTTTTAAGGCTTTTTGAGCGGCCAGATAAAATTCTTTCGTGAACAGCCTGTTTGAGGCGGCATTGGCGGGCTGGCCGACGTCATGAACAATGACGTCGCAGGTCTGCGGATGGGTTTTGAGCCATTTCAAGGGGTCTTGATTTTCCACTCGCCATGGGGTCAGGTCTTCATTTGCCCCTGGTCTGCGACCAGGGACTGCCTGCTGGACTGTCATTTGTTGCAACGAACCTTTGGCTGCCCTTAAGTCTCTACTAACAAATGACAAACGGCCATGACCACTGGTCATTGCTCCGTCCCCGAAGCTCTGCGAAGCGGGATGAAGACCTGACCCCATGGCCGCTTTGAGAAAATCAACGGCCTGGCGGTCAGGCTCAATAATGATGGCGGATTTTACCGGATGCTTAAATATCTCATCAAGCAATAATCCTGAAGTCGCTCCCAGCAGACAGATATTCTTCGGATCAGGATGGGCTAAAAGCGGCCAATGAATCAATTCTTCACTGAAGGAAGGGTCCGGAAATCTTGCGGCAATGGCGCCGTTTTGAAAAAAAGCGTTCAGGGAACCCAGCCTGGCCAGGGCAATGTGGCCATAGCGTGTTTCTTGCTGGCCAAGCAGTTGGTAGCTTTTCCATTCAAGCCTTCGCGCAGCTTTGTCAATTTTGTTGGAAAATCCGGCGAAAACGGCAAATATGGCGACGGCAAACCATGTCGAAATTTTACGGACAGCGCCTTTAATCGAGATCGTCCATCAAATCGCAATGAGCAAGCCTCCGAAAACCACGCTCGTAAACAATGGCGCTTTTCCGATAAGGACAAAAGTCGCCAAAAGGCCGGCCGCGCATCCGCCGAGGCTTTCCAAGAAATAAGCCTTGGCCGGGGAGGGAGAAGGGGTCAGGTCTTCATTTGTCACTTGTTGGCAGGAACTGAATGGGGAAGGGGTCAGGTCTTCATTTGTCACTTGTTGGCAGGAACTAAATGGCGGCCACAGTTTGTTGTAACGGTCCAAAAAAGACCCGGCATGGTTCCAAAGGACAGGTGCGCTTTAATCAGCCGCGCCGCGATCATGCCGGCCGGAAAAATGACGGCGGAAAGCGTTAAAAATAAAAATAGGGTGTTGGCATCGGCTTTAAGCCGACGCGCGTAAAAACTGCCTAGGCCGGTTGAAACAAGCCAGGCGGCAAGCGCCGTTCCGAAGAAAAGTTCGTAGCCTGAAAAAACAATCGCCAGCTCGCGCATGAGCGCGATCTGGGCCAATGTCCCATAAGCGCCGTAGGCAAATATCACGAGTCCCATAAACAGATAGAATTTTACAGGAATGGGAAAGATTTATCCAAAAATTATTTTCGGATTTTTAATAACCGTTCTTATCGGGATTTTCTCCTGGGGCGGCTGGTCCGATCCCTGGCTCGGTGCGGCGCGGATTTTTTGGGCGGCCTTCGTCGGATTGACGGGATTTTTAATCCTTTGGACCGGCAAAATTTCGCGCTGGCGGGCGGTTCTTTTTATCGCCATGGCCTGGGGTTTCATGGTTTATTTCAAATCGGAAAGCCTCGGCCTTACGGGAAAATTTTTTACCTCGGACCAAATGCGGGAGTCTCCTTATTGCCATATCGCCATGGCTTCTTCGATTTTCAACTATCTTTATCAGCAATATCTCGCCTTAAAAAGCAAAGCTTGGTCAGCCTGGGGCCCGTTGTCATTGGGTTTTTTATGGCTCATCGTGACGTTGACCCTAGGGCAGGCCTGGTGCTCCTGGGCTTGTTTTTACGGCGGCCTTGACGAAGGTTTCAGCCGTATTCTAAAAAAACCGCCGCTCAAACGATTCAATCTGCCGGCCAAAATTCGGGACATGCCGGCCGCGATCCTGATTTTTATGATTCTCATCTCCTTTTCAGCTATGCTTCCCATTTTTTGCCTTTGGGTCTGCCCGTTGAAAATCACCACCTCGTTTCTCGATCCAATTGACGCGGCCAGGAAAGCCCAGCTTCTTATTTTTGCCGTGATCGGAATTTTGACCATCATTGCCTTGCCTCTGGTCATGGGTAAACGGACTTTTTGCGGTTTGATTTGTCCTTTTGGCGCCTGGCAGGCGCTTTTCGGCCAAATCAATCCTTTCCGGGTAACAATTGACCAGAAGGAATGTTCGCAATGCGGATTGTGCGCTCAAATCTGCCCGACATTTGCCATAACGCAAGACAGCCTTAAAAATCCCCGCATCAGTTCTTATTGCAACCGATGCGGCGTCTGCCTTGACCAATGCCCGGCAGGAGCCATCAGTTATACTGTGGGCCCGCATAAAAATTTCGGCCCGCTTGATGCCAAAATTTTATTTTTGTTCAGCGCCTTGCTCGTGGCGGGCGCGGCCGGCGCTTTGTTTATGCCTGAGGCAATAGCGACCTTGGCCCGCGGACTATTCCGCTAGAAATGCCTTATCAACTTATCAACTTATCAACTTTTTTTACCGAGGGCTTCGCCCTAGGACTATCAACCGGAGCCTACTGTCTAGGCGCCTGCGCTCCGCTTCTTGTTCCCTATATGCTCGGCGAAGGCAAATCTACCTGGAAAGCCAATGGTTTTATTCTTATGGAGTTTATGGCCGGCAGACTGCTCGCTTACATTCTTTTTGCCGTTATTGTCAGCTTTATCGGAATTCATTTTTCTAATTTTATTTCTCCTCGGCTCATCCGCCTGGCCATGGGTTTGAGCGGACTTTTGATGATCATTTACGCCATGGGCCGGAATTTTTCCCAACCCACGCTTTGCCGCAGAGCTCTTAATTCTCCGGCCTTGACCCGCTTCCCTTTAATTCTGGGCTTTTCGATCGGCATTAACATCTGCCCGCCTTTTGCCGCGGGCATGACAAGGCTTATCGAGATGGGCAGTATTCTTTTTGGAATTTTTTATTTTCTGTCGTTTTTTACCGGCACTTCCTTATACGTCTTGCCTCTTATTTTGGTAACCCCCTGGCTAAAATATGAACGCTTGGTTTCAGCCGGCCGGCTCTGCTCGTTTTTTTCAGGAATTTGGTTTTTGGTTCAAAGCCTGCGATAAAAGATAAAATATTTGAGTCAATGATCAGTATCTGGATGTTGGCTTTCCTCGTCGGTACCGCCTGCAGCGAAGACAGCCTTAAAGAGTATTCCCAGGCCGCCCGGATTTTTGAAAACATCCGGCAAAGCGGCCAGGCAGAATCCAAAAAAGTCATTTTTACGGCAAAAAGTCCTGCGCCGGCCGATTCGCCATCCAGCGGGGCGCCGGCGAGCGGCGGCGGCGCCGATTCCATCCAAACGCCGCCTTGGCATAATACGACCACCCTCCCTCCGCAAGAGCTGGTAGAAAACAGCCGTCAGGAAGACGGCCCACAAAACGATGGCCGGCAGAAAAAAAAGGAGAGCTTCGTCAACAAATTCGCCAAGTTCCTTCCTTGGGCGCTTATCAGCGCCATGGGGGGCGTGCTAACTTGGCTGGCCGTTGAATTAATCAAAGCCGTCGCCGCATCCGGCGGCGTCATACTTGCTTATTCCATCGCCTTGGCAAGCGTTCTTGTGGCCACCGGCATTTTGCTGTTGGCATATTTTTTGATAACAAAAAAATTAAAAAAGATAGGCCCAAAGAAAAAAGATGCGGAAATTCCATTAAAATAAAAGCTACAATTTAGCAGAATGATCGGGATTTGGATTGGAGTTTTTATCATAGGCGCGGCATTCGGCCAAGACAGCCTTAAAGAGTATTCCCAGGCCGCCCAGATTTTTGAAAACGCGCCCCATCAGGGTTCAGCGGATCAAAAAACAAGCGCCGTGGTCACCGGTTTGCCGCTAGTGGATTCTCCGACGGAGGTTTCCGGAAAAGACAGCAGTGACATTCCAATCGCCCAAACAATCCTTAATTCAAGCGCAGGCAATGCGCCTGTGCCGCCCGAAGATTCCGGCGGCCGGCCTCCTCAAGATGAAAATGGGGAACAAAAAGAAAGTTTTATTGATAAATTCGTCAAAGCCCTTCCCTGGGCTTTAGCCAGCGCCACGGGCGGCTTGATCAGCTGGCTTCTCATCGAAACGATCAAAGCAGGCATTGAAGGCGGGGCTGTTCTTGAATACGGACTTTCACTAGGCGGCGTCCTCCTAGTTGTCGGCATTTTTCTTCTGGTTTATTTCCTGGTGACCAAAAAGAACGACAGTCCGACGCGTGTTCCTTTTACCAATCCCGCGCCATCGGCCCCAAGCAGCCCTCAGTAAGAAAAAAACAGGTTATTCCCTTTTCAGACTTCAGACTTCGCGCTTCAGACTTCAGACTTCGCGCTTCAGACTTCAGAACTTACCCCTTCGGGGAAGTTCTGCATTTCTAGCGTTCCTTAACAAAAAATTGTGAAATGAAAATATGTCGTTTGATTTAGAATCAGGAAAATTGGGGGTAAAAAAATGAGTTTAAAATATCGCCATAGTCATCAAAAGATGTTTCTGGCCGCGGCCCTTGCCGCGGGCGTTGTCTGTGGGGCGCCCATGAAAGCGGCGGCCGCCAAGACAGCGGGGCTTTATGGCCTGCCGCCTTTGCCGCGAATGGAGTTTAACCGGCTTGCCATCCAGGCGAACACGCCGACTTTTTGGGCTGATGACGCGAAAAATCCGGGTGTTTTAGATTCCGACGAGCTGGCCGGCCTGGGCGTCAACGCGGGCGTGGACAAATACGTGAGCGCCGGAGGGTTTACCGCGGAATTTGAAAAAATTTACCGCCAGTTCGCCGAAGCTTATCGCAAAGAAATTATGCGCCAGGAACTTGATCAGGGTTTGGCGACCCTGGTGGCGACTGATTTGACGGCTTTACCGGCCAAAGACAAGGAATTTCTAAGGCATATCGTCAAAGCGGCCGGCCTGATTGACGAACTGCATCTAAAACAAAAAGGCGCTTTGGCGTTCGTCCTTAAAATGGAAAGCGCGGATCCTGAAAGCAAGGCCGCTTTCGCCCGCAACCAGGGCCCCTGGTGCGAAGCGCCCAAGACGGAAAAAAACCATTTCTGCAGCAGCCTGCCTGATTTTCCCGACCGGCTTTGGGACACCTATCCTTCCGATGAGCCACAGGATGAAAAGTTTTGCCAAAAGCTCCAGGGGCTTGCCGACGGCAAGGACCTTCTGGCGCCTTTTGTCGTGGTTCGCAAAAACGCCGATAAATACGAGGCCGTTTCCTACAGCAAGGTTTATGAAAAAGAAATGAAAGCAATCGCCGAAGAACTTAAAGCCGCGGCCAAGACCCTTGATCCATCCCGTGAAAAAGCCCTTCAACGCTATCTTTCAGCCGCGGCCAAAGGTTTTGAAACAAACTCATGGCAAGAGGCGGACGAGGCATGGGCCGCCATGAACGCCGTCAACAGCGCCTGGTATTTAAGAATCGCTCCCGACGAGGTTTATTGGGACCTTTGCCAGGAAAAAGCGGGATTCCATGTTTCCTTCGCCCGCATTGACCAGGGTTCGCTCGAATGGCAGAAAAAGTTAAATCCCCTGCGCGATGAAATGGAGCAATCGCTGGCAAAACTTATAGGAGACCCCTATAAAGCCAGGCCGGTTAAATTCCGCATGCCTGATTTCATCGGCATTATTCTTAACGCCGGAGACTCGCGCCATCCCTTGGGAGCCGTGACCGGGCAATCGCTTCCCAATTGGGGGAAAGTGGCGACCGAGGGCCGGGGCCGCACCGTGGTCATGACCAATCTGTATACCGATCCCGACAGCCTCAAGCTGGCCCGCCGGAAAGCCGAGTCAATGCTGACGCCGCAGACAATGGCCTATTTTACCGAGGAAAAATTGCCCGACCTGCTGGGGACCATTATTCATGAAGCCATGCATAACCTGGGCCCCTATTCCGACTATAAAATTGACGGCAAAGGGCCGAGCGATATTTTCGGCGGGAAACTCGCCTCAACCATGGAGGAGCTTAAGGCCCAAACCGGCTCCCTTTATAATATCGAGCTTCTTGAAAAACGCGGGGTGATATCCGAGGAACTTGCCAAGCAGATATACGTACGTTCCATTGCTTGGTGTTTCGGCCATATTTCGCAGGGTATGACCGATGGCAGCGGCAATCCAAAAACTTACAGCCAGCTTTCAGCCGTCCAAATCGGCTTTTTCGCCGAGGAAGGCGCTTTGGTATGGGACGAGGCCCCCGATTCGGCCGGCGGCAGAACCGTCGGCAAGTTTAATTTAAATTTCGACAAAATCGCGCCGGCGGTGGAGAAATTGATGCAAAAAGTCGGACGGATCAAAGCAACCGGCGATGTGGCCGGGGCCAAGGCCCTAGTGGAGCCGTATGTCGGCGGCGACAAAAAACATTTCGTCCGCATGGAAGAAATCGAGGACCGGCTTCTTAAATTTCCCAAGGCCAGCATGGTCTATTCAGTTAAGTATTAAGGCTAAAGTATAGAGATTGAAAATTTCATAAGCGGTTCTTTCGGTTTGTCATTCCGGCGAAAGCCGGAATCCAGATTTTTATTCTGGACACCGGCTTTCGCCGGTGTGACGAAAAAACTGCAGGAACCCTGATAATTTCAAAAGGGGTATTTTATGATCACTGAAAAATCCGTCAAACAGAAACATTTTAAGTTGCGGCCCAGGCGCGGTGTTTTTTACCAGGCCAAGCGGGAAAAAATCGCGGACTTGGCTTTTTTTGAAAATTTGGACCTTGTGTACCGGACCCTTTGCGCCGCTCTTTACAACTTTGTGCCCACATCCGGACATCCGGGAGGAAGCATTTCTTCCGGGAGAATCGTGGCAAGCCTTTTTTACGAAACCATGGATTACGATTTTTCCGATCCCGACGCCGGTCATGCCGACTGGCTTTGTTATTGCGCCGGCCATAAAGCCTTGGGGCTTTATTCGGCCTCGGCCCTGCGAAACGAACTAATCTCCATTGCCCGCCCCGATCTTTTGGCCCCTGAAAAACGGCAATTACGGCTCGAAGACCTGCTCGGCTTCAGGCGCAATCCAACCACTAAAACCCCGCTTTTTCAAAAGTTCAACGCCAAGGCTCTGGACGGCCATCCCACCTGCGCCGTGCCTTTTGTTCCCGTGGCTACCGGCGCTTCGGGAGTGGGCGTGGGCGCGGCACTGGGATTCGCCTTGGGAGCCAGGGACTTCTACGGCCAGAACTCCCCGCGCATTAATCTTTTAGAAGGCGAAGGCGGCATGACCCCAGGCCGCGTCCATGAAGCCATTGCCGCGGCAGCAACTATGGGACTGGACAACGTCGTTATGCATGTTGACTGGAACCAGGCCTCGATTGATTCCAATCATTTGTGCGCCGAGGACGGCCTGCCGGGCGATTATGTCCAATGGGACCCGGCGGAATTGCTTTATCTTCATGATTGGAACGTGGTTTTCGTCAAAGATGGCCTTGATTTTAATTGGGTCATCGGCGCCCAAAAGCTCGCCCAAGCCATAGACAACGGCCAGCCTACGGCTGTTGTCTATCGAACTCAGAAAGGATGGAAATACGGCATCGAAGGCCGGGCCTCGCACGGCGCAGGCCATCCCTTTTGCTCGCCGGGATATTATCAGGCGATAGAGCCTTTTGAAAAACGTTTCCGCGTAAAATTTCCAAGATTCGAGGGCGATAAAATCCCGGAGCGCGTCGAGGAAGCCTTCTTTAAAACCCTAAGCGTGGTCCGCGATGTCCTTAAAAACAATCCTGAGATAACTCAAAAAGCCGCGGAAAAAATTCTGGCGTCCAAAGAAAGGCTTTCGGCCAAAGCGCGGCGGCCAAGAGCAAACGCGCCCCGGCTCGAGGCGTTTTACGCATCGCCCCTTTCGCCGGAACAGGCGCCTCAGGAACTGGCGATTGCGCCCGGCAAATCCGTAACCCTGCGCGCCGCTCTCGGCAATGCCCTGGGATATTTAAACAACATGACCCAGGGAGCTTTTTTCGGCTGCGCCGCGGACCTTTATGATTCAACGTCTCTGTCGGCTTTGGGCGGCGCTTTTCCGAAAGGTTTTTATCATACGAAGAACAATGCCGGCTCAAGGTTGGCGGCGGTGGGCGGCATCTGCGAGGACGCGATGGGCGCTTTCATGGCCGGACTCTCAAGTTTTGGCCGTCACGTCGGGGCCACGAGCTCCTACGCCGGATTCATCGCCGCCTTAGAGCACATCGCGGCCAGGCTTCACGGCATCAGCCAACAGACCAGGCGCCACGCCACCGGTGAACCCTTCAGGACATGGGTCATGATTAATGCCCATGTCGGTCCCATGACCGGCGAAGACGGTCCCACCCACGCCGATCCGCAAGCCTTACAGCTTCTTGAGGAAAACTTCCCCAAGGGCGTTCTCA
This sequence comes from Elusimicrobiota bacterium, assembly GCA_016209025.1. Taxonomy (GTDB): domain Bacteria; phylum Elusimicrobiota; class Elusimicrobia; order JACQPE01; family JACQPE01; genus JACQWW01. The sequence continues at coordinate 11,001 of JACQWW010000186.1, forward strand.
TCACCCTGACGCCGTGGGATCCGCAGGAGGTCTGGCCGCTTTTGATCGCCGGACTCAAAGCCAGGCCCGCGGTCTTGTGCCCGTTTGTCAGCCGGCCCGCGGAAATCGTGCCCGACCGCCAGGCCTTAAGCATTGCGCCGGCCCATGCCGCGGCAAAAGGCGTCTATGCCCTGCGCCGCGCCTTCAACACCAAAAAAACCGTTGTCTTTCAAGGCAGCGCTTCAACGACCATTTTTGTCAAAGAAGTTTTACCGAAGCTCGATCAAGACGGGATCCGCTTAAATATCTTTTATGTGGCCGGCCCCGAGCTTTTTGACCTTTTGCCGGAGCATGAACAGGAAGCGATTTTCCCGACTGATCTGACGTTTAATTCAATCGGCATCACCGACTTCACCCTGCCCACCCTTTACCGCTGGGTGCGATCAAAAGAGGGTTTGAGCCGCAGCCTTTATCCTTTTAAGGCCGGGGCTTTCCTCGGTTCGGGCCAATGGGAAAAGGTTCTGATCGAAGCCGGCCTGGACGGCCCCAGCCAGCTCAAAGCGATCGTTGATTGGTATCGCTGTCCCTGATTAGGGGTCGCGCAAGAATAATATGAACATTTAGCTGAGGCGTTAAATGACGGGCCAGGCGCGCGTGAAAAGAAGAGCGGCTTTTTCCAGAAGAAAGCCGAAAGCAAACCAAAAGGGCGCGAAATCAAGGCGGATGTAGCCGCGGACAGCGAATCGGGCGGGGCGATAGTCCCAGGGACAAAAGCCGATGGTTTTATCAAGCAGACAGCCCCAAAAAAATTCGACGGCAAAAATGGCGGCCGCGTAAAACAATCCCCGCCACGGCCATGGCCATTGAAGAACGCCGATAAATTCCATTGCCGCCGGATGAAAACATACGGCTGCGGAAAGCCCGTAAACAAAAATTGACCAAAGCCAGGTCTTGCAGGGCAATTCCCAGTCTATGCCCCGGCCCGATGCGATGTCATGGATGATTTTTGAGGTTCCTTTGAAAATGGCTTCGCCGGAAAGCCCGATCATGGCGAAAAAAATCCAGGAACATATAAAATAAGTCAATTTTTCCATCTGGAGCCCTTATGATCAGCCGGCAGTATTTTTCTTTTGGACAAGGTCAAAAAACCGGTCTTCGTATTCCTCGAAAATTTTGTTTTGCTTTAAAAATTCCGCCAAATCAGGGATTGTTTCCGGCGAGCGGCCGGCTTTGTAAAAAAAGGCCTCGACTTGGGCGCGCAATTGCCCTTCGGGTCCAAACAAATTCCTGCGTTCAAGGTCGGCCACGTTGACGGGAAACGACTGCGCCGCCATGTCCAGGGTGAATTTCAAGACGGAAATTTCCCAGTATTTATCCGGACCCCTGACCACGCCCGTCAGGGTTTCCTCCTTGAGCTTGTCGGCCACCTCTTTAAAAGCGTCTTTAAAAGGGCGCTCCAGGGTTTTGGCGGTTTTAGGTTCATGACGGAAATGATAGCCCAAGGCCCTTAACTGATCGCCGAGCTGATGAAACAATTCCTGGGCGGCATCGCGGGCCTCCGCGGCAAAGCCTTCGAAAAGTTCGCGCAGGCGGCCCGGCAGAATGATTTGCGGTTTTTCCGCGTAAACGGTTCCGCTTCTGGCCCGGGTGCTGGTTTTTCCCAAAGCGGAAAGGCACCAATAAGAAAACATGGTTGGGCCGAAGGTGGCGATACCGCGCCTGGGCACAAGCAGAACCTCGGTGCCGGCCACGGCATGTTTGAATTTGCGTATTTCTTCGATGTTTTCCATGGTTTTGGAATTTTTTTAAAGCGCGGGAAAAAATAAACCCAGCCTTGAGCCGGGTCAAGGCTGGGAATAATTATACCGCTTTTTTACCGGATCAGGTTTGCCGCGTTGACAACGCCGGCGCCCTGCTCCGACGGGCTAAGATTGGGCAGTTGTTCCGCCGCGGCGCCCAGCGCCGCCATGACAGCCTCTTGACCGCGCGCTCCTCGTGATACTGCCAAAGCGGCCAGGCCGGTTACGTGCGGAGTGGCCATCGAAGTGCCGGAATAGGCGGCGATACCGCCGCCGGTAACCGTTGATGGAATTTTGACGCCGGGGGCGATAAAATCAACCTCCGGGCCCCGGCTGGAAAAGCTCGCAATGTTGTCTTTTTCGTCAAGCGCGGATACGGCAATGGCTTCTTTGTAAGCCGCGGGGAAGCCTACGGCTCCGCCGCTGTTGCCCGCAGCCGCCACAACAACGATGCCGGCGTTATAGGCAGCCTGAATGGCGTATTCAAACATAAAATTTCCCTGATCAGCGCCAAGGCTCATGTTAATGACGTCCATGCCGTTTTCAATGCACCACATAATGCCCCCGATGATGCCGAAAATAGAGCCGGAGCCGTCTTTGCTGAGAACTTTAACCGCGTAAAGTTCGGCTTGGGGGGCAACGCCGACCACGCCTTCGCCGTTTAAAACCGCGGCCGTGATTCCCGCCACGTGGGTTCCGTGAAAATGATCGTCGGCCCAGGGCTGGTCTTTGTCAATGGCATTGTGGCCGCCCTTTATGTTGGCCTTGAGTTCGGGATGTTCGGGATCAATGCCGGTGTCAACAATGGCCACTTTAACCCCGGCGCCTTGCGTGACCGGCCAAGCGGCCGAGGCATTGACGCGCTGAACGCCCCATTGAATTTCGCTTGGAGGCTGGCTGGGCGGCTCGTCGCCGACAGTCTGCTTCACCTGTTTTTTTTGCTTTGACGCCGCCCTAAAAGGTTTTTGCAAAGCCGCGTCAACGCAGGCGGCCTGCTTCTCTGGGCTTAAAGCCGAGGTTTCAATCCATTTGGTGTAAAAATCACGTTCGATACGGAAAACCAGGGGATTATGTTTCAAAGCGGTTTCCGCCTGAAGCGCTCGTCCGGCCGGCGCTTTGACGACAAGCGCCCTGATGGGCCGAAAGACCCTTAAAACTTCAAGGCCGTTAGATTGAGCCAGGGCGAGCTGTTGGGACTCGGGGACGCCCTGGACAAAAGCGATCATCAGCCGATCTTCAATGCCTTCAAGGGCAAGCTCGTTCGGACCGGCCTGGAGCCCGCAAACCCCAAGAAAGAAAAACGCCGCGACGCAAGCGAATTGTTTTTTGTTCATTTGACCTCCCATGTAACCTAATTTTTCCAACCCGTCTTTCACCATAACATATTATTTGTTTCCGACAGTCAAGCCCGCAGAACTTCCCCAAACGGGTAAGTTCTGAAGCTTGAAGCGCGAAGTCTGAAGTCTGAAAAAGGGAAAAACCT
>JACQWW010000210.1 GCA_016209025.1 Elusimicrobiota bacterium
TTAGAGGAAATTCTTACAGGTAAGCTGGATGAGGGAAAACTTCACGTCCAGTTTGATGAAGGGGGATCTGAAAACATGTCTCCTTCATTGAAATTGAAAACGAAATAGGAGGAGAAAATGCGTCAGAACTCTACTCGACCACAAAAAAGCAAACTGATCGCCGCGGCCGCGGCGTTTTTAGCCGTTTCTCCCTTGGACCGGGTTCAGGGCGCTTCCCTTTACCGGGAATTCGCCTTGGCGCCGGACAGCGAAGTTGAAGTGGAAACCGTGGCGGGAAACGTCGTGATCGGGGCCACGACCACTGAACGCGCCCTTATTTCCCTGGAGGCGCCGGGAGAAATGCCTGGGGGCTGCAAGCTCGAAACAGCCTTTGAGGCCGGCCGGCTCATTGTCAAGCTTCAAGGCAAGCAAGTCTCAAGGCGCTGGGGGTTTTGGCATGTCAATACCGAGGCCTGCTCCGAGGTCACCATGAGGCTTTTACTGCCAAAAAGCGCGCCAGTAACCGTGGCCACGGCGTCAGGGGATGTCCGGCTGGCTGAACGCGACGCAGCCGCAAAAATAACCACATCTTCGGGAGATATTGAAATTGAGAACATCCAAAAATCTCTCGAAGCGAGTTCGTGTTCCGGGGATATTGAGGGAAAACAGCTCAGGGCCCCGGCTAAACTCTCAAGCGTAAGCGGCGGGGTCAAGCTTTCCGGCCTGACAAGAGCCCTGGCCGCGCAAACATCCAGCGGCGACATCGAATTGGCCTGGGACACGGCCCCGTCTCAAGGAAAAATCGAGGCCGCTGCCTCAAGCGGCGACGTCAAGCTTTACTTTCCGCAAGGCACGAAAATTAACGCCAAACTCTCCGGCCGTTTCGGGTCCCAGCCTGTCAACGAGCTGGGATCCGATCCCCAGGCCCCATTGACGGTCGAGGCGCAAAACATCAGCGGCACGCTAGGCATTTATACAAGGAGGTGATGACTGCCATGACATGGCTTCACGAAGGAAGTCCGATCGAACCGGTATCAGGGCTCAACTGGGCTTGTCCCTGCAATAGCAGCTGCAACCCCAAATGATGCCCGCGGCTGTGGATTGAAATAAACAAACAAACGATAGCAAGGAGGTGAAATTAAAATGATATGGGTCGCCGAAGGATTTAAAGACCCCGCGGGCTGGGATGCCAATGCGAATTGTCCCTGCAATACCAATTGCAGGCCGTGCGCCTGAAGAAAGAGGGAGCGCCTTGTTCTTTAAAAAGAACAGGGCGCTCCGCTAAGCTTTTAATATTATGAACCGTTTCGTCTATCAAATTAAAAATCTGACCAAGCTTTACAAAGGCGCGGAAACCCCGGCCAACGACCAGGTAACTTTGACGATTGAAGAAGGCGACATCGTGGGCCTTCTGGGCCCCAACGGAGCCGGCAAAAGCACTCTGGTGCGCCAGATGCTCGGGCTTTTAAAGCCCAGCGAAGGCAGGATATGGCTTTATGGCCAAGATATCGTGCAAGAACCCCAGGGCGTGGCCGACCATGTCAGCTATGTGTCCCAGGGGGGACTGGGCGCGGGATTTTGGCAGCTTAAAGCCGAAGAGATTGTCACGGCCATAGGCAAGCTTCGCCGTCTGACCAAAGCCCAGGCTCAGGAAGCGGCAGACTACTGGTTTGACCGTCTGGCCATCGGCCGCCTCAAAGACAAGCTCCTTGGCCATCTTTCCGGGGGCGAGAGGCGTTTGATAAGCCTGGCCGGCGCTCTTGTCGGAACCCATTCGGTTTTGCTTGCCGACGAGCCGACCAATGATCTGGACCCTTTGGCCAGGCTCAGGGTTTGGGAAACCTTGCGGGACTTAAACCATGAAAGAAATCTGACGATTTTTCTTGTCACCCACAATGCTTTGGAAGCGGACAAGGTGGTCAGCCGGCTTGGACTTATGGACAAAGGCAGGCTTTTGGTTTGGGAGCCGGTTGCGTCACTTAAGGCTAAAATCCACAATCTCTACGTTGAAATTTTAGATCCCCCACTGACGGGCAATGGGCTCAAAGAAGAGATTGCCCGCTATCCCAAATTTTTGGTTGAAGAAAACAGGTGGAAGTTTTTATGCCCTCCGGACGACGCTGGGACGCTTTTAGAGCTTTTTCGCAAAAATGCTCAAACAAAAGAAGGTCTTCACTATCGCATCCGGACCGCCACGCTCGAAGACCTCTATTTTGAGTTGGGAACGGCCAACGGATTCATCGGGAATTAACATGCGTTCCTGGTTTATCCTTTTTTCTCTTGAGTTGAAAAAATTCCGCCAGGGCTGGATATGGTCTTTTGTCATGGCAAGTCTTTTCCCCTTGTGCCTGCTTTTTTTCATGCGGATGAGTTCAGGGCAGGCAAGCCGCGAGGCGGCTTTATACACGATCTCCGGCATTATTGTTTTCAGCCTGGTGTTAAACACCACCATTATGCTGGCCAATGAGCTCAGTCAAATCAAAGAGGCCGGCGCCCTGGACTTTTATGCCACGCTTCCTGTTTCCAGGCTGTCTGTTTTACTGGCCATTCTTTGCCGGTCGGTTGTCTTTAGTCTTCCGGCGACCGTCAGCCTCCTGGCAGTCGGCGCGTTCGTTTATGGGTTTCCCATTCTCAGCCGTTTGCCGCTTCTTGGCGCGGCAGTGCTTTTGGCGGCCCTCCCCCTTTCTGGCTTGGGCGGGGCCCTGGGCTTGGCTTTGCCGCATCCAAGGCATGTTTCCCTGGCGGCTCAGGTTTTTTACCTTATTGTCGTTTTTCTTTCTCCGGTCATGATTCCGGAGGAAGCTTTGCCCGCGCCATTGGTTATTACCTCAAGCCTGCTGCCGACAACTTATGTGGCCCGGTGTTTGAGAGCCATTCTCCAAGGCTCAGACTTGACCGCGCAATTTTTCAGCGATGCCGCTGTTGTCTTGCTTTTCAGCCTGTGCTCCGGCTATTATTTGGCCAAAAAACTTGACTGGCGGCAAAAGTAAGCGCAAGCGTAATCGGGATGGGGTCAGGTCCCGCTTCGCAGAGCTTCGGGGACGGAGTTGGGGCCAGAGTCCCTGGCCGTCTTCATTATGAAAGAACTTATTTCCCCTGAAATCATTGAGCGCAAAATCTATTTAATCCGTGGCCAAAGAATTATATTGGACCGCGACTTGGCCGGGCTTTATCAAGTGACAACCGGCAATCTCAATAAAGCGGTAACCAGGAACATTAAATGGTTTCCCGAAGATTTTATGTTTCAGCTCAATAGGGAGGAATACCTCTCTTTAAGCGGATGTTCACCTTTTATATTTCTATAAATCCGGTTTTCCGAGGAGAAATTGGTATTTTTTTGATCAAATATGTAGACATGTATTTTTTGATTGTTTAGTATTTACTATTGACAA
>JACQWW010000211.1 GCA_016209025.1 Elusimicrobiota bacterium
TATCCGGTGAGCTTCCCGGAAGCATAACGTGGGCCATGGCGCCCACCCTTTTCTTTGAATCATAAGCCGCGACGGCGATGCAGGAACCTATCGCGTCCGCTCTTAAGATCGCTTTTCTGCCGACCCCGCTTCGCAGCCCCTGCTCGGAGACCAGGGACGATTGAAGCCCCTGGGGGGCGTGACGAGCTTCGAGGGCGGAAATAGGGCCTGAGGCACTGGCCGCCTTGACCTGTCCTATTCCTACCTCAATGATCTTATTCGGGCGTGACACTCAAGTCTCTTGCCTCTTTGAGGCCATTCCAGACGTCGTCTCGACAGACCCAAGCTTCAATCCGTATTTCTTCTTGATTTGCTCTACATCTTCGTGAATCTTCCTGGCCGCCTCCTTCACGGAAAGATGCTTCGTCTCCTGATAAACGCCATCCTTCCAATCCCATACTTCCTGAAGAGATATGTCAACCTTCATCCTTGCCCACCTCCATCGGAGTGACTATCTCCAATCGTTTGGTATATCCGCTTTCCAGATTCACGCCATTGAACAACTCGGATTTTCGCAAGCTCGCCATGTGCCGGTAATTCCAGGTGATCACCGCATCCATCTCAGACACCGTGGCAATGGCGACATGGAATCCATCATCCCTTTTGCTCTGTGGGACAATGCCGCGACCTATATACAACTCCGCCAACTCGCTTGCCTCCTGGCTGGTCTCCAGTTCCCTCGGAGCGTACTTGTTCACCAAGCCAAATAACGCCGTTTTTTTGGGTTCAGGCGCGTTATTTATTTCTCTGACGACCACTTCAGAGATGTATATCTCGTAGAGGCCTTCTTCTATGAAAGCGAAAAACTGTTTGGTGGCATCCTTCTTCTCAGGAGCATCGTCGGCAAAAAAGAAGTTCCAAACACTGGTCTCAACGTACAGTTTCAGCTTCCGCATAACCCCCCTCGTCCCTCATCCCTCGTCCTTCGTCTTCATCTTCCCCGGTGCCTCATACTTCTTAGGCTGTCCTGATTTTTCAAGCAAAGTGTTCACCTCTTGCTTTAGTTCCACCATCCGCAGTTCCCGGCCAACCATAAGTCTGTTAAAGTGTTCCAAATCAGCCCCTTCTGCTGAAGGGACTGCCTGCTGGTCTGTCATTTTGTTCCTTAGAGCCTGGTCTTTCGCCCCCAACTGCTGGTTGGCGGCTTTGAGTTGTTGTTCGCTTGCCCGCGGACGCGGGGGTGACAAAGGGAAGGAGCCTAAACTTCAAAAATTGCTTCTCTGCCTTTATTGAATTTTGCATTGAATAAATCCAACGCTTTACCGCGTCCTAATATAGGAGGCACATTGTCACTATCGGCAACTGCAACCGGCGCAGGAAAGATTTTTTCGCCTAATTGAATCTTAAAATGATGAATATACGAAATCAAATTGGCGGAAGGCACTACCCCTTTAATTTCAACATATCTTCCTTTTGTAATATCATCAACTAAAAGTTCTCCAAGATTTCTCGGAAGGACTGAAATATCAGCCCCGGTATCCGCTAAAACATCGTCTATAAAAATCACATTGCTTTTTGAATATACTCCAATGCTGACAATAGGTCTTAAAACTATACCCAAAATTGAACTTTTTCTTCTTTGATATCTGAATTTTATAAAACGCATACAAGAATTCCTTCTTTTGTTTCCCAGGAAATACTTACTCTCTTCGTAGGGTACTTTTTCTGGATTTCTCTGTACTTTTTTTTGGGATTCAATCCATGCCAGACTTTTTTCCCTTGCACTTTAATTGCGTACTCAAATTTTTTTCTCATTTTTCATACCTCATCCCTCGTCCTTCGTCTTTATCTTCTCCGGCCCCTCATACTTTCTGGGTTGTCCTGATTTTTCAAGCAAAGTGTGAAGCACTCTGAAGCACTCCCCAATCTTTGGACAGTTTTTTAGCGATCTTAAGGTAAGTTTCTGCTTCTGTCCTGTCACCTGATTTTCTCATTTTCTAAGTGCGTTTTTTTGAAAACGCGAAAATTTAAATTCACAGATATATAACCGTCGACAAAACTTTCCTTTCCTGACTTAACGCCCTTCCCTGAGCAGGTATGCCCGCCGGGGATCCCTGGGACCGGTCCCCGCCTCCGCCAGCACACCATCATCAACCAGCTTGCGCAGGCGCGCTCTTGCGGCGCGGTCCGAGGTGCCCCATAGCGCAGCGGCTTCCCGCGTCGAGACACGGCCCTTCTCCGCGAGGCGGCCAATCGTGCCGATCTCCTCGAACCACGGGGCTGCAAGGCCCGCTTCGGCGCATCCTGCGATCATCCTTCCCATTCCAGAGCCCCATTGCTCAATGAGCTCAAGCTCCCGAAAGACGCGGCCGATGACGCGGTTGCGAAGCTGGGAGACGCCGGAAAGCGCCGCCTCAAGGGTCAGACCAAAAGGCAAAAACCCGGGATTGGTTATCTCAATGCGGTCGTCAAAGATGCCGACTTTTGTCCCTGCGCCATTGATCGCGTAGTCTGCATGCACGACGGCGTTGACCACAGCTTCCCGTACAACCTCTTGCGGGTACTCGGCACGATTCTCGCGCCGGACGCGCCCGATCCTCAAACCGTTGCGCGTGTGCCGTTCGATGAAAGAAATGACGCTCTCCACGGCCTTGGGCAGATACTCGTCAATCTCCGTCTGGTCGGCGAAACGCGCCATGTCCGTCCCGGCGAAGCGCGCACAGCGGATGGTCGCATCGGGAAAGAAGCGGCGCCGGTCCTTGCCAAAGAGAAGCACGGCGCCCAAGGTCGGGACCTCGCGCCCCTGGTGCCTCGTGACAAGCCCGAGAGATCTCTGTTTGGCCGCGGTAAACTGGCGTGACGCCGCAGAAAAGAACTCGGAAGCTGCTCGGAAGTCGATTGCTTCCGAGCTTGTTTCCAGGCACGCAGACTCGTCGAAACAGGCGTTGCGCACAAGGCGCCCAATTTCAGCGATTATCTCCGGGCCCGCCCGCCGGTTGGTAGAGCCCAGCCGGATGTAAACGCCGGCCTCGGGTCCCTCACCCTGAACGTAATAAGGCCCAATCAAGTGCGGCACTGACACGACGATAACCTGGCGATCCCGCCAGGCGTGTATTCGGATATCCGGGATAAGAAGCGGGCGGATACTCTCGGCGAACGCATTGGCGAGCCGTTCCTCATCGGCCAGCGGATCGCCCAGGCCGACCACCTCCTTCGTCTGGTTGCGGACTCCGATGACCAGGGTTCCGCCCACGGTATTGGTGAAAGCAACCGCGGTCCGCACAATATGTTCGAGCGGACGGCAGTTTTCCTTGAACTCAAGCGTCTTGCCTTCGTCTCTCGCCAGGAAGGATTCGATCATGATGACGTCAGCGCTGGTTCCGTTCCACCGGAGAAACAATGGACGATGGACGACCGCTTCGCTGGGACGAGGGACGAATCATCCCTCGTCCTTCGTCCTTCGTCCCTCGTCTTCATCTTCTCCGTCGCCTCATACTTCCCGGGCTGTCCTAATTTTTCAAGCAGAGTGTTCACCTCTTCCTTTAGTTCCACCATCCGCAGTTCCCGGCCGACCATAAGTCTGTTAAAGTGTTCCAAATCAGTCATTTTGCTCTTTAGAGCCTGCTCTTTCGCCCCCAACTGCTGGTTGGCGGCTTTTAATTGTTGTTCGCTTGCCCTCAACTGTTGATTGAGAGCCCGCAATTCCTCAGCCTTTTTCTTCTCTGCTGTTCCATCTTATTAAACGAATCTGCAAGCAAACCAATTTCGTCTTTGGTCTTGACGGGAACTTTATAGTTAAGGTTACCTGCTGCAATTTTTTCTGTGCCGAGCACTAACCCGTGAACCGGCCAGAGAACGAAATGCCCCAGGAAAAGGGTAAGACCTAATGAGAGAAGTAAAATAAAAATAAAAAAAAGCGCGGCCTCTTTAAGAAAAATAATCCTTCCAATATTGCGCGCATCTTCCAGGGGTAATCCTAATCTCAAGGTTCCAATGCGGTTTTTGCTGGGGCCTTTTTTACCAACGAAAAGAAATTCCTCCTCCTCCTCCTCCTCCTCCTCCTCCTCCTCTGCTTTTTTTCTATCCCAAACAGGAAAAGATACATCAAGGATTTCTTTACCTTCCACAATCAGTTTTTGCGAAAAGGGCTCGCTTGCGCCTAAAGCTCGCTCGGTTTGAGGATCATTGTACGTGCGTCCTTTTTCCACAACATTGGTATGGGCCAACACCACTCCCTTTTGGTCAAAAGCAATGGCATAAATGGCCTTGATTTCTTGGCTCGATTGAAGATAAGGCAGGATGGCATTTTCTCGTCTGCTTAAAAACCCTTCCCAAGAGCTTTTTTCAATGTCTGCGGCTTTGACGATAGCCAATTTTTCGGTTTCCTTAAACAATACAGTGTCAATGGACTTCTTGGAAAAAAAAAGGATAAAACTGGCGAGGATAAAAGTCAACGATAATAAAACAAAGAGCAGTTTAATTGCGAGCTTCACGGGATTACTTTTGCAGCCTTTTCCAGAATACCTTGGGGAACATCCAACTTGCATTTCTTGGCAGCGGACAAATTAACGGAAATATCCACCTTGGTTGGGTAAATCAGTCTTTCGGGTGTTTCGCCGGCCAGTATTTTCTTAGTCGCCCCAGCCGCAGTCCGGCCGACTTCTTTGAAACTCACGGCGATCGCCACGGCCGCTCCCTCCTCCGCCAGTCCAGCCGTGGGAGCGTAAAAGGGAGTCTGGTTAGCCCAGGCAAAATCCCGGATCGTGGCGAAATTGCGCTCATTGACCAGCGAGGGATCGGGCGCAAGCCATAGGCCCCCCATTTTCCCCGAAAGAGACCTCAGATGACCGGGCAATTGATCCGGACTTTCTATTTTTTTTGAAAGCACCGTAAGGCCTAAGGCTAAAGAACTTTTCTCAATCTGCTCAATGTAAGCGCCCATTGATGTCGAAGTCCACAGCACCGCAAGAGAGCGAAGACTGGGTTGTACCCGTTTTATTTCTGCAAGCAGAAGTTCGGCGGAGGGTAGTATGGAAATTTGCGCCCTTATCCCCTGACCCTCGGCCGCTGGCGAAGCAAAACCGGGGGTAAGACAGCGCAGGATCGCCATGCTCTTTGGATAAGATTGACGAGCCGCTTTTCCCCCAATAGCTACAACGATTTTGCTCTCTTTTGGGATCACTGGATACTCGTCCCCCTTGATAAGCATGACTGATACGGGGCGCCCCATGGCTTCTTGGAAACCGCTCAGGGCTTCCCGGTAATAGGGGGATTCCGAGCTTAATACGGCAACGATCTCCTCAGCGCGGGATGTATTTTCTAAAAAGAAAACAAAAAAAGAAATCAGCGCAAAAAGAACGGCTTTTTTGAAGGTAGTCCTTTCTTTAAGCACAAATATTTCTTCTATTTTTTCCCAAGTCCAAAGACAACTTCAAGCGTGTCCGCAAATTCTAAAAAGCATATCGCATTTCAAACATAAGGCTCCTTCCTGGGTGTTCCATATCGTAAGCCCCGCGAGCGTAGTTGGGATTGAAGGATTGGACGTCAAAAACATTGTAAATGCCCGCCGCTATGTCCACCGGAAGATCGCGCGTCGAAAGAACAAGGTTGACCCGATCATAGGCGCCTAGGAGATCCTTTTGGAGGGCAGCCACCACGTCCGCCTGGTAGTTGGAGGCACGATTCCTCCTGCCCACATGCTGGAGGATCGTGAAAATATTGACATACCGTGCTACGGCCGCGTTAAGCCCCAAGTTAAACATCTCCGGGGCCACATCAGGCATGTCGTTGCCGTTGGCATCTCGGGCGCGCAACAAGGTGTAGTTGAAGAAGGCATAGCTTCGCTTCCCCCATTGATAGCGTAGTTCTGGTTCCAGACCGTAGATGCAGCGATTGCCCATGTTGGCGTACTGCAGCGTCGCAGAATTTGGCGCCACAAAATCAACGATTGTATTGTGATACAAGGCCAGGTTGGTCCGCAGCGAAGAGATGGGCGAATATTGCAGGTCCAACTCGACCGTCTCTATCCGTTCGGGCTTCAGATTGGGATCCCCGTCATCTTCCTTAGGGGTTTCCGTGATATATAACTCCCTGAAGGTGGGAGCGCGGAAGGCGTTCCCATACAAAAGTTTGGCGGACCACTGTTGGGAGGGGGTCAGCATTAAGGAGGCTCGCGGGCTGGTTTGCCCTCCATACTGATCATGCTCATCCTGCCGGATACCCGCGGCCAGGAGCAGGAAGGGATGTATCTTCCAATGGTCATCCAAGAAAATACCGTAGTTGTTTCTGTCGGGCTTTGGAGGAGTGCTGAAGCGTATCAAGGTTTCTTTGGGATTGGCGGCGGTGGTATCAATTTTGGTTCTCCTGATTTCCATCCCTTTCTCATTCTCAAAATCAAAGCCGGCGGTCACGACATGATCCTTAAACCGAGTAAGCTCCGCCAGAAACCCCGCGCCGATCATCCGGGTCTTTTCGGTCGTGCTTTCAACGGCTTTGAGGGTCACGCCATCGGACTTAAATTTTCTTCTCGCATTGCCCCAATCGAACAGGTTGTAGTAGGAGCGCGCAGTCAAGGAAAGCCACTCGCTCAGCGGATGTTTCCATTGAAGATTCAGGAAGCTCGTGTTGTTGGTGAAAGTGCGGGTCTGCGTGTCCGGTTCTCCGGGCTCGTCCGTCTGGAAACTGCCATGGTAGGCGCCCAGGGAAAAACTGTGCGAAAACAACCTCAGGTGCATGTGTTTGAGCGCGTTCGGGTCCCGCCGCGTCGTGCTGTTGCCGTCTTCATCTTTATCGTGGTGGGCGCCCCTGCTGTCATAGAACGTGCCGGAAAACACCGCTCCTCCCCAGTCGGCCTGTCTTGCCATGGAGACGCTGTATCTCTGAGTATTCCAGCTCCCTAAGCCGGCCGTCACAGCGGCGTTGGGCTGATCGTCTGGTTCCTTCGTAATCAGGTTGATGACCCCACCCAAGGCGTTGGCTCCGTATAAGACGGAAGCTGGCCCCTTTATGATTTCGATCCTCTTGACGTTCGTCAAAGGCAGCTGCTCATCAATGGGGTGCTGGCCGTAGATGAGCTCCTTGAACGGGAATCCGTCAATCAAAAGGATGGTCTTGTCGTTGTATACGGCGGTGACCCCGCGTATCCATATCTTTTCGCCTCCCTTTCGATGGGTGGTGATTTGTATGCCGGGGAGTGCGCTGAGGAGCTCGCTGAGGGTTCTGGCGCCGGAATCCCTGATCTGTTGCTCCGTAATAATCGTGATATTAGAAGGAGCCTCCTCCGGCGGTTCCAACCGACGTGAAGCGGTAATTACTTGCGCCTCCTCCTCAAAAAATTGAAAGGCTTCTCCTTGTGCCCCCAAAACCTCGAAAAAAGGCCCAAACAGTAGACAATGAATCATTAAGACGACAAAAAAGCACGTCCTGAGCGAACGAATTGTGTTATTCATAGTTTTAGTCTCCTTTTTTTGCGTTTTTCAGCAATCGGCAATTCGACAATAAAAACAGTCCCCCGAATTCTAAATTCTGAATTTCTTCACGGTCCCTTACTCGGTCTTTTCTATCGCCTTCCATAATAGCTTTTCCTTTTCATCCGCTTCTACATAAAATACGCTTCCTCTTTCTACGTCAAGCCGAACAGATCTTCTATTAGTGCCTCCCAAAGCTTCGGCCCTTATTTTAATACGTTTTTCTCTCAAAAGTTGAACAACTGAGGCGATGTTATCTTGGCAAATGGTATCGTCATTCCTCTTGAGCACATTTCCCGCTCCAACCAAACAGACCTCAAGATCATCCCTATTTGCTCCCAGGCGAGTCGCCTTGTTTATCATCGCATTTATGGCATCGGCGGCGTATCTTGTTCTAGGAGAAGAACCTCGTCCCTCGTCCTTCGTCCCTCGTCCTTCGTCTTCTTACGGCGAGCTTCCCGCAAGCATAACGTGGGCCATGGCGCCCACCCTTTTCTTTGAATCATAAGCCGCGACGGCGATGCAGGAACCTATCGCGTCCGCTCTTAAGATCGCCTTTCTGCCGACCTTGACCTGTCCTATTCCTACCTCAATAATCTTATTTCCAAAATTGGGGGACACAATACCTATTTCACCAAATAATTCTAAACTTCAAAAATTGCTTCTCTAACTTTATTGAATTTCGCATTGAATAAATCCAACGTTTTACAGCGTCCTAACAAGGGTTCGTATTTCCACTTAAGTAACAATTCTGCCCATTTTAATTTACCTTCTCTACTTAAGAAACCGCTCCATTTGGAAACAAAGCTCATAGGGCTCCATGGGCTTTACGGTAAATAAATCAGCGCCGGCTTTTTTTGCCAGCTCGTCGGCCGCCTGCTCTTCAAGAGTTCCGGTCATTAAAATAACAGGAATGTGTTTGGTTTGCGGGTCATCTTTAACTTTCCGGCAAAGCTCCAGTCCATTCATGCCTGGTCCCAGACCAATGTCCACCAATAGAAGATCGGGATAAGGCTTTGTTTGAAGCCTTTTGAGAGCCCTTTGGGCGTCAACAGCCGTGGCAACCGGAATGCCGCGAAGACCGCAAAGAGTCTCCAAAAGCGCTAAAAATTGGGGGTTGTCCTCGACAATGAGCGCTAATTTATTCTGATATGATTTTTGATGTTGAGG
>JACQWW010000212.1 GCA_016209025.1 Elusimicrobiota bacterium
AATCGTAAATTTGGCGCCCCGGCCTTGACCGGCGCTCTCGGCAAAAATCGTCCCTTTGTGATTTTTGACAATGCCGTGGCAGACGGAAAGGCCCAGCCCCACGCCTTTGCCCAATTCCTTGGTGGTATAAAAAGCCTCGAAAACTCTCGGCAAGACATCAGCGCGGATTCCTGCGCCGGTATCTTCAACTTCGATGCGCATCTGACCCGCGTCTTCCCTGGCCCTTATCGTCAGCCGGCCGCCCCCGGCCATCGCGTCCTTGGCGTTCATGACCAAATTAAGCACAACTTCGGTCAGGTCAACCGGCTGCCCGAAAACAGGCGGCAAACCCGGTTCGATCTCCATGACGATTTCAATGCCTGCTTTTTCCAAATCGCTTTTGACCATGTCCATGGCCGACTCGATAATCTTGTCAAAAGAAGCCGTTTCAAAATCCGAATCCCTTTGCCTGGCGAAATCCAAAAGATTGCGCACGATCTTTCGGCACCGCTGGGCCGCGCCGATGATTTTATCAACGTGCTGGCGCGCCTGGTGGTTTTCAGGAAGGCGCTCGCGCAATAGTTCCGCCTGGCCTAAAACCCCCACTAAAGGATTATTGATTTCGTGGGCCACCCCGCCGGCCAGCTGTCCCATGGCGGCCAGGCGGTCCCAACGGACCATCGTCTCGTGGAGTTCGCGGGACTGCCTGCCCACGCGCTCTAAGGCTTTCAAAACGCCGCCCAATTCGTCCGAGCGCCAGGACATCGAATTGGCCGGAATTTCTCCCCGGCCTAAATGAAAAAGAGCTGTTTCAATCGTCTCGAAGGCGCGCCTAAGATCAACCGCCCAGTATACCGCCAGCCCCAGACAAAATAATAAGAGACCGCCGGCCACGCAAAAAAGAATCCAGTAGGTTAATTTCATCCGGCCGGCGCTCATTTCCTGCTCGCGTCTTAAAATCGTCCAAATCTCTTCGGTTATGGCCTCATGGGAACGCA
Organism: Elusimicrobiota bacterium; assembly: GCA_016209025.1. Classification (GTDB taxonomy): domain Bacteria; phylum Elusimicrobiota; class Elusimicrobia; order JACQPE01; family JACQPE01; genus JACQWW01. The sequence continues at coordinate 978 of JACQWW010000212.1, forward strand.
AAACCGCCGTCTCTTTGGCTTTGAGTTCCGCAACGGTCTTCATAATTTTTTCAACGTTCCTCAAGGAGCGGCCCCGCTCTATCTCATAAGCTGCCACGTCCAGGGTCACGGAATAATCCTCGAACGCGCTTTTAAGACTGCGGTAACCCGCATAGCCGGCCAAAACATCAAGGGAGCTTTTCATGGTTTCACCGGCTGCCGCCGATTCTTTGAGCCCGGCCGCATGCTGGATGACGACCGCGGCGACCGAATTGGCCAAAAGCTCGCCGAATGACGCCCGGAAATTGCGGGCTTCTTCAAGGTGCAGTCTTATGGCCTCGGTCCGCTCGATGAACCATTCCCGTTTCTTTTCAAGATAAAAAAAGCTTGCCACGGTAAATGCCTGGCCCAAGACGCTTGCTAATACCAAAATAAGAACCTTTGTTCTTAAACGCATAAATCACACATAGCCGTTCACTTAACCCTTCCCCTTCTGTCATTGCGAGGGCCCGAAGGGCCCGTGGCAATCTCAAGCGCGTGACAACTTTTAGATTGCTTCGCCCGAGGCTTGCAATGACAACCTAGACGGTTACAAATCACACCATAGGGGACACTCCCCGTCCCTTTAAGATTGATCCCAAAACCAACCCTTTGCAATAGGCAGTTCAGTTTTTACTTGCTTGAACTCAGTTCTTTTTTAACTTTCAGAAGCTCCAATTTCAAATTTTCCATCTCATTGGTCAGGCTCCTAACCTTTTCCGTCAAATTGTTCTCGCCGTTATTAATAAAGGTAAGCACCTTGCCTTCTTGGAATGTCGAATGTCGAATGCAGTCCCGAAGGGCAGTCCTGTGCGAAGACACAGGGTCGAATGTCGAATGTCGGGATTCGGAATTACTTTGCTTTAATTCGTCACTCGTCAATCGCCCCATGTGCTCATGGGACTGCGTGCTCGACTGTAAATCGCCATTCGGAAAGTTTTCAAGGGCAACCCCGATCACCACCCCCGGCTCCGTAGCTTTCATGGCATATCCCGGCTTGCTGGAAGACGTTAAATAATCGCCAATGCGGATCGGCCCATTTTCCAAAGTCACTTTAACAGGCACGCGTCCAGCTAAGGCCAAAGGCCGCTGGCGCTTGTCTTTTTCAATACTGCCGTCAATATCTCCTGCGTCGGCATTGGTCAAAATACCGGGCTTTGTTGAGATAATCCCAAGAATGCCCCGCTGATAGGGGCGGCTTGATTTAATGATACGTTCCGGATTTTTGGGGTCAGCGACAACGATGTCAGCGGCCTCAATCATCTCATCGGTTGCCAAAATATTTTCAGCCACGTCCGGCGCGCCGACGCCGCCTTTAATTGCCTCCGAGGCTGCAACGCCTCCGATTACGGCGATCTTAGCATTAGCCACACCCACGCCAACGCCCAACTTGCCCCAAATAACCAAATTATTCTGCACCGAGCCCGAGGACACGTAGAAGGTGGCCCCCGATTGAAGCTCATTAGTGTTCTGGATGTAGGAGGTTGATCCTCCGGGCAGGTTGGAACCCGCCAGTTCCGAGGAGAGGATAACCGACCATTGCGGGGTGGCAACGCCCTGGGTCCTTAGAAACTGCCCGCTGGCGCCGGCGGTCAGCCTGGCCCAGTCGGTTCCGTTGTAATACATGACGTCGCCCTGGGCGTCGCTGCGCAGGGCAATGTTCGTTCCGTCCACTGAGTTGGCGGCAACCGTGGCAGCGAGTCCGGTGCCTGAGAGATCGCCTCCTGACCAGCTGGAGTTGGTGGCGATAATGTCGGCGTCGGTGGAGGCAGTGTTGATTTCTGAGATGGTGTCCCAGTCCGTGTCGCGGGTGATAGCGCTGGAAAGGTCGTTATCGGCGATGGTGCCGTAGAGATCGAGGTTTCCGGTGTCCATGGTGTAGGTGGAAATAGTGGCTCCGGTTCCGAAGAAAACATGGGTGGAGATGGTGATGCCAGGCTGGTTGGAGGTGTCAAGGTCGGCTCC
>JACQWW010000054.1 GCA_016209025.1 Elusimicrobiota bacterium
CCACCGCAAGCTCACGGAAACAGTGGACCGCGTTATTTTCGTCAATGTCTCGCGCGATATCTGGTCATGGCTGACCCCTTATGGGGCCTACAAGTTCTACAAACGCTTGACCAACAACCGCACCTGGGAATACCAGCGATTGACCAGCAAAGAGGCGATCGTGGACAAGCTTGAGGGCTACGGCGCCGGCCTGAGTTTCAACGTCGGCAAGGAGCGCAACACCCATATCATGTTCGAGGTTGACGAACTCAAGGACACCGACGAACCGGCCAAACACTATCAAAAGCAGGCCGGCATGGGCATCAGCGTAGAATTCTAAAGTCTGAAGCGCGAAACCTGAAGTCTGAAAATGGAAAACCGTTCGGCCCTGGCGCCTTTTAAAACGCCGCTGTTTGTCTGCCTGGCGTTTTGTTGTTTCATTCTTTCTATTCTTTGGCGGCTTGGTATTTTTGAAAAAAATCCGCCTGCGGCGCCGCGGGCCGGGCCTCAATATGTTCTTGTCGAGGGCCGTCTTTTACGGCCCCTGTCCAAGGGCTGGCTTCTTGAAGCGGAAAAAATTTCAGAAAAAGCTTTTTCCGGACGCCTGTATCTGGCCGGACAAAATCCAGCCGAATTTTTAGCGCCGGACCTCGCGGCCGGCAGCCGCGTCATAACCTGGGGACGCTTGATACGGCCGAGGAAACCCCTTGGGCCTGAGACCTTGGGCTGGAGCGGCTATCTTGCCCAGGCCGGCGCCTCGGCCGCCGTCACGATTGACCGGCCCGGCGATCTTAAAGTTTTATCCGGGCCGGCCGGTTTTACCGGCTTGGTCCAAAAATTGCGCAACCGCGCTTCAGCCCAAATTATCCGCTCTTTCCCTGATCCCCGGGTTTACGGCCTCCTGGGCGGCCTTATCATCGGAGACAAGCGCCTGCTGGATCGTTCCCTTAAAGATGAGTTCATCGCGGCCGGGGTCATGCACCTTCTGGTTGTCAGCGGCCTGCATATCACGCTTTGGGGATCAATGCTTTATTTCACGGCGGTCTTTATTTTGGGCCTTGGACGGCGGCCGGCCGGTATTTTTGTTTTTGCCGGCATCTGGGGCTTCGCCGCCTTTATCGGCCTGAATCCGCCCGTGGCCAGGGCGGCTTTGATGGCGAGCTTTCTTTTCGCCGGCGGAATCTTAAGGCGCGAAACCCCGGCCTTAGCGCGCCTTTTTCTTGCCGCTTTTGTTTTGCTGGCAATCAATCCGGCGGCCATAAAAGATCCGAGCTTTCTTCTTTCTTTTACCAGCACCTTCGGCATTCTCTGCGGATGGCGGCTGGCCGGACTTTTGCCTGTCTGGCGCCGCTTTAATCAAGCCAAATTTTCGGGGGCCGGCTTTCTTAAAATCATCGTTTCTTCCGCGGCAACCAGTCTCTTTGCCTGGTTTTGGCTTTTGCCGTTTTCCGGCCTTTTTTTCAATCAAATTTCCCTTGTCGCTCCCATAAGCAACCTTGTCTTGGTGCCCTTTTCCGGTTTACTGCTCGGCCTGGGGGTTGTTCATCTGGCGGTTCTTGAGTGGATCCCTTTTGTTTCTCAGGCCGGATTAATGATTGTTGATTGCGCGGCAAAATGTTTTCTCGCGGTAGTCCACTTCTTCGCGGCCTGGCCGCTTTCCACTGTCGCCGTGGCGGCCTGGGGCGTTTTACCCTGGCTTTCCTGGCTATGCCTGGGCGCTGCTTGGTTGTTTTTATTAAGGCCAAAACGGCTCCTAATCGGTCTGGCCGGCGCTTTTATTTTCGGTTTGGCGCATTTTACGCACAAGGCTTTCAGCCGGCCTAAAATTTTTCTCTTCGGGGAAAGCGGCGCCTATCAAGCCGCTTATATCGAGAAGGGACTGGATTCTGCCTTGTGCGAGCCTGACCCTCAAACCATAAGCATCCGGGTGGCCGGGGAAATCTCGGCTTTTTTAAAATCGCGGGGCAAGCCGAACGCGCCCAACGCTTGCGCTTCGGCGGCCACGGCCTCTGGACGTATCTCCGCCCTCGGAGCTCTGCGGAGCGGGGCGGCCCGGCTATCTTTAAAATTAAAATTGCCGTCCGGCGCTTTTTTCGGCCCCGAATCCCAGATAAGCGCGGCCTGCGGGCCGGATGTTTTTCTTTTTCCCGCCGGCCCATATCCTATAATTCCAGAGAGCGCGTCATTGGCGATGCTCGAATGTAAAAATGGAAACTTTGAGAGATTCCGACCGAATGATCCTGGTTTTTTATAACGAACGCAAGCCTTTGGTCGCAAAGGTATTGCCGGAACTCAAGGCCTTCCTTAAAAGCCGGCGCCAAAATTTCCGGTTTATCGAAGTGAAAAGTTTAAAAATCCCTTGCGGTCCGCAAGAAAGCGCCCACTGGGGCTTGGTGATTTCCTTGGGGGGCGACGGCACTTTGCTTGCCGCGGCCAGGCAGGCCCTTGTTTACGACCTGCCGCTTATGGGCATCAACCTCGGCGGCTTGGGCTTTTTATCCGCGGCTGATCAGGGCGACTGGAAAAAGGCGCTTGGGTCGGCTCTCGAACGCCGGCTTCCCCGCGAAGAGCGCCTGGCGCTTTTAGCTGAGCTTCATTTGGGTAAAAGGCATATACGTCATCTCGCGCTCAATGATTGCGTGATCCGCAGCGGCAAAAGCCCGCGCATGTTGGAATTTGAAATTTCCACTGACCGCTACGGCTATTTGGCCAGGGTGCACGGCGACGGCCTGATTTTTGCTACGCCCACCGGATCGTCGGCCTATGCCCTGGCAGTCGGGGGTCCTTTGGTTGAACCAAGAATCCCGGCTTTTTTGATTCTGCCGATGGCGCCTCATAGTCTGACCCAGCGGCCCCTGGTTCTCGACGCCGGTCAAACAGTGACCATCAAGCTTCTCGCCTACCGCCGGGAGCCGGCCAAGGCCATGGTTTTTTTGGACGGGCAAATTTCCTTGAACATGGCCAGCGGCGACTCGATCGTCCTCAAGCGCCATCCCAAGCCGCTCGTTCTTCTGCGAAGCGCCAAGCATACCTACTTTGATTATCTGCGCGAAAAACTGCACTGGGCGGCGTAGAAAACGTCAGGAAAAAAACTCTTGACCTAGACTTCGTACATTTGTACGATAAAAGTCATGCTAAGTCAAAAACAAGAAGCCGTATTGAAGTTTATTGGCCGCTGTATTTCAGAGAAAGGCTTTCCGCCGACCCTAAGGGAAATCGCCGGCGAACTCGGCCTTGCCGTCTCCACTGTTCAGTGGCGCCTTAAAAAACTTGAAGAGAAGGGGTATCTTGACCGTGAGCGGGGTGCCGCCCGCTCCATGATCCCATCGCAAAAATCAAAAGGCATTCCTATCGCCGGCCGCATCGCCGCCGGCGGCCCCGCGCTGGCTTTTGAGGATATTGAGGGATATTTACCAGCCTCGGAATATTCCGGCAACATCAGCGACCTTTTCGCCTTGCGCGTAAAAGGGGACTCAATGACCGGAGCGGGTATTCTGGACGGCGATATCGTTGTTTTAAGAAAACAATCCACGGCGCAAAACGGTGAAATAGTCGCCGCTTTGCTGGAAGATGAAGCCACGCTTAAGCGTCTGAGAAAATCAAACGGCGGCTATGTTCTTCAACCGGAAAATCCCAAATATAAACCGATTGTCGGCAAAGAATTCCAAATCTTAGGTAGAGTGATAAAAGTAATTAGAGAATACCGGGCATGACCGAACCCTGCTCCCTGTGCAATAAAGAAACTAAAGTCTATCTGCAGCCCAATGGCGCAGATGGCCTAATGTTTGATTGTTCCACGTGTGGGCGTTACAAAATATCGCGCAGTGCAAGGGGTTGCATTTCAGTTTGGCCCCCAGAACTAATACCAAGGCTCAGGATAGCAGCCAGAAGAGCGTCAGACAACGAAAATCCCGTTACAATCCTTACCAGTAATTATGAAGAACTGGCAAGATCGGTTCCAGAGTTGGCGGTTCAGGAAAAAATCGACCTCTTGCTCGCTCAATATGTCAAATACTCACGATTTCCTGGCGATGTATTCAAAATTGAAAACGGGGAGTCTGTTTATCCCCTATGTGGGGCGGCCAATGTACAAGAGTGGGCTTACTATCACAAGGCTCTAACAGACAGGGGCCTTTTAACTGCCAGCATCAAAGGGGAACATTGGTTAACACCGGCTGGTTGGGAAAGAATTGAAAAAATTAAAGCCGGTACAGTGGCAACAAAAATTTGTTTCGTTGCCATGTCTTTTCATCCAGATTTAAGCTCGGCATACAACGAAGGTATTTATCCTGCGCTCAAAGAGCAAAAATTTGAACCGCTAAGGATTGATCGCAAGGAACATAACAATAGAATTGATGATGAAATTGTAGCCGGAATCCGACAATGTCGTTTTATGGTGGCAGATTTTACTGGCCAAAGAGGCGGCGTCTATTTTGAAGCCGGATTTGCGGAAGGCTTAGGTAGGCAGGTTATTAGATGTTGTCGAAGCGGTGAGAATGGCGGCTTGCATTTTGACGTAAACCACTACAATTTTATTTTTTGGGATTCTCCGCAAGATTTGAAAGAAAAATTGAAGAACAGAATAGCGGCAACTGTGGTCGGTTAGAAAAGAAGGAAGTTGTGCCAGTAATACAGTTTAAGGGAAAAACGGTGATGGAAACTTACCATTATGTTGTGCCGCATCATGTGCTGGAATTTGACGCCAAGCTTTCGGTGTTGCCGTGAAAACCCCGCATCCTATCCCCTATCAGGGCAGTAAGAGGAATTTATCAGTCCAAATTTTGGCCTATTTTCCGAAACAAATTAATACCCTCATTGAACCGTTTGCCGGCTCAGGCGCCATCACCCTTGCTGCCGCCGCGTGGGGTTTGGCTGACCATTATCATTTGAATGACCTCAATACACCGCTTATGGAATTATGGCGGATGATTATAGAAGAGCCGAATAGACTGGCGAGACAGTACGAAACGATTTGGTTTAGCCAACACGCCGACCACCGGGAATACTATTACAGGATTCGCAAAGAGTTTAATCAGACATGCCAGCCGCATCACTTTCTTTATCTATTAGCCCGATGCGTAAAGGCGTCCGTGCGATACAATTTAAAAGGCGAATTTAATCAGAGCCCTGATAACCGGAGGCTGGGGGCTTTGCCTGCTACGGTGCGCGATCATATTCTGGGAGCGTCTTGTCTGCTAAAGGGCAGGACCGTATGCACATCGCAGGATTATAGAAACATTGTCCGAGAGGCCGGTTCGGAAGAAACCCTGCGCGACCTTAATTCGCGCAATATTAGTTATATCGTGAGCTATGATGGACGTACGGGTGGCAAGGTTCACGGGCGCGTGTTGCTGCCTGATTTGCAATTACGTCATATCGAATTAGATGCGGGGCGATCTGCGCAGGAAACGCTGTTGGGCCGCGCGGCTGTGACTTACGAATCGCTCTATTTATCTCCGGCGCTGGCACAACGGCTTCAAAACTGCTGTAAGTATGCCGGCCAAAACAAAAAACAATTAGCCTTGGCGGGGGCGGTAAATTGAAACGGTTAAGACTGTCCAAGAAATTTATTCGACTTTGCAAAAACGTCACGGCTAAGCGGCCCGGGACCGTAATTGATCACATTTTGAAACATGGCTTTATCACCACGGCGCACAGAAGCGATCTGGCAGGTTTTGAAAGGAAAACCGGCAAAACAGTAAGACCGATGATCGTGCCGGTGCAGTTGAAATGAATAAAACACATGCCCTACGGGACATGCGTTTTATTCACCCCGACGTACGTCGGGGTCCAGAATTAAGGTCTGGATTCCGGCTTTCGCCGGAATGACGATTTTATGGAACTAAAAAAATATCAAGAGCGGGTAATCCGGGAAATCAAAGCCTTCCCGGAGGCTTTGGCCAAGGAACAGGCCAGGGGTAACAAGCACTCTGCTCAAGATGCCTGGGAAGAAGCCACGGCCAAGGCCTCCGGCCTTATCTCCGTCCCCGAAGCTCTGCGGAGCGGGAAGGTTCCATGGCTGTATCATCCGCGCAAAGGCGGTTTAGGCAGGGATTTGCCCACTTTTTGCGTTAAAGTGCCTACGGGCGGTGGCAAAACTTTGCTGGCAACGCAGATTTTGGGGTTGATTCATCAAACTGTTCTCAAAAACCGCAACGGTTGCGGTCTTATTCTTTGGGTGGTGCCGAGCGACCAGATTTACAAGGATACGCTCAAACACCT
>JACQWW010000219.1 GCA_016209025.1 Elusimicrobiota bacterium
GAGATTCCAGGTGAAAGCCGCTCTGGTGTAATACGCTATGAAGCCTGAAGACGAAATTTTTGCAGGAAAGCTGGATGAGGGAAAACTTCACGTCCAGTTTGATGAAGGGGGATCTGAAAACATGTCTCCTTCATTGAAATTGAAAACGAAATAGGAGGAGAAAATGCGTCAGAACTCTACTCGACACGGAAAAACAAAAAAAGCATAAAAGGAGTTTTGAAAGTGTTTTTTTAGCCGCCATGCCGGCTGTTCTTATTTTTAGCGGTTGGCAAGCGATAGCAGCGGAAATTAAGGAGACCGGCCAGACCAGCAGGCAGTCCTATGAGCACATAGGGCAAGGGTCGTTCCAGGTTGTTGCCGAGGACGCGAACCAACTGGAAAAGTCGCGGCTTCTTCCTTTAAAGCATACGGATGTCAGGGCGGATATTTCAGGCAACGCCGCCTTGGTTGAAGTTACCCAGGTATTCGCCAACCCGGCTGATGGCCCTATTGAGGCTGTTTATGTTTTTCCCCTGCCTGAAAACGCGGCTGTGGATGAACTGACTCTTAAAGTAGCCGGCCGCCTTGTGCATGGAATGATTAAAAAGCGCGAAGAAGCCGAAACCATCTACGAGGATGCCAGAGCCCAGGGCAAAACAGCCGCGCTTTTGGAATAGGAACGTCCCAACATTTTCATCCAATCAGTGGCCAATATTCCGCCGGGCGAGGAAATTGAGGTAAAAATCCGGTATAGCCAGGATATTCATTATGAAGACGGCGTTTATCGTTTTGTCTTTCCTATGGTGGTTGGTCCGCGTTATATCCCCCCTCGCCTCAGCCCTCTCCCCCAGGAAGGGGGAGAGGGGAGGGTGAGGGGGTATGTCTCTGATGCTTTGCGCCTCAGCCCTCCTGCCTTAAAACCCGGGGAGCGCTCGGGCCAAGATATAAGCTTGGCGGTTAAGATTGACGCCGGGGTGGCTATTAAAAACATCAGTTGCCTTAGCCACGTAGTGGACATTGAACAAAAAGAACCGGGCGCGGCATTTGTCAAACTCGATTCAGCCGACTCGATCCCGAACAAGGATTTTGTCCTGACCTATGAGACAAGCGGCGAAAAAGTGGAAACAGCGTTGCTCGCTCACAAGAAGGGACGGGAGGGATATTTCAGCCTTATCATTCAACCTAAAACCGGCTTGGCACCGGCGGAAATGACAGCCAGGGAGCTGGTTTTTGTCCTGGATACTTCCGGTTCCATGAGCGGATTTCCTATCGAGACGGCCAAAGAAGCGATCCGGCGGTTTTTGGAGGGCTTGAATCCGAATGATACTTTTCAGATTATCGAATTTGCCGGCAATGCCCGTTTGCTTTTTCCCAAACCTTTGGTCAATACCCGGCAGAATATCGAACTTGCCAGGGAAGCTTTGATGAATTTAAGGGGCGGCGGCGGGACAGAAATGCTTGAAGGCATCCGCCTGGCTTTAAACACGCCAAAAGACCCCCATCGTTTAAGAATCGTATTTTTTATGACCGATGGGTATATCGGCAATGAGCGGGAAATTCTTGCCTTTATCGAGCAAAACTTGGGCGATTCGCGCATTTTTCCTTTAGGCGCGGGGTCTTCGGTTAACCGGTTTCTCCTTGAAGAGATGGCTCTTTTAGGCCGGGGGTTTGTCCAGTATGTTCGTTACAATGAAGACCATGTGCGGCTCCAAAAAACAATTGACGGATTCTATGAAAAGCTAGCCAAACCTTATCTTACCGATCTTGAGTTAGACTGGGGCGGCCTGAAACCTGCGGATATTTATCCCCAAAGAATCCCGGACCTTTTTGCCGGCCAGCCGCTGGCCATTCATGGGCGGTATTTTAAAGCCGGCCAGGGAACAATAGCGTTTAAAGGCAAGCTGGCCGGCAAGCCTTGGTCCAAAACTATTGCCGTGGAATTGCCCCAGGAGTCTGCGGAGCACGAAGTCCTGGGCAAACTCTGGGCCAGGGCGTGCATCTAAGACCTTTCGCGCGGCTTATATAAAGGCGAAAAAAAAGAAATTGTTGACGAGATCACCAATCTTGCCCTGGCCCATTCCTTGATGAGCCCTTATACTTCTTTTGTTGCGGTGGATGAAACGGCCAGGGACGTCAAGGGTAAGCCTGTCACGGCGCCGGTTGCCCTGCCTGTGCCCGAGGGAACCCAATATGAAGGTTTTTTTGGCGCAGGCAGTTGCGCAGCTCTGGGAACAAAATCTTTAAGGGCGGCGGCGGGTTTCACTCGCCCCCCAACCCTCTCCCCTCGAGGGAGAGGGCAGTCCAGCAGGCAGTCCCGTGCGGCAGACACGGGGCAGGATGAGGGGGTCATAAAAATCCACTCAGAATTTAGCGCTTCCTCTACTGGTGTCCAAACTGGCGTTGTCCGGCGGTTGGCCCTGGCCATTCTTAATAATCCCAAAAAGACCCAAAGAGAGTTAATCCAGCTTCTTTCTCTGCAAAACAGTCACGGAGCTTTCATTGAGCCGGCCGGCATTGCGGCGGAAAAAGGCGATCAGGCCATGGCCTTGCTTGCGATGCTTTCTGTCGAGCCCCAAGCGGACTTTGACCTTGCCTCGGCGATTAAAAAATCAAGAATGTATCTTAGCCGAGTTTTAAAAGGACGCGAAGGGCTTGGACCGGCGGTTTTTGAGGAAATTAAAAAAATCGAAGGCACAGCCTTAATCAGGAAGCAATTCCCTTTATTGTGGCAGAGATTGTTGGTTATTCGATAAAATGACGGTTTATGGAAGGTTCTCCCTCCCACCAAGCAAATACAATGGCCCCTGCGGCGGGTGCACCCGCCGCAGGATCGAGCCCTTTGCCGGCCAGAAGCGAAAAATCTCTCTTCGAGGAAGTGGTGGAACGGTGCGGCGCCAAAGTGTATGCCTTGGCTTGCCGCCTGCTTGGTTCGGATCAAGGCGCCGAGGATTTGGCCCAAGAGTCCTTAGTGAGGGCTTTTCGTTTCTATGGGAACTTCCGGGGAGAATCATCGGTGGACACCTGGCTTTATAGAATCACGGTCAATACTTGGAAAAACCAAGTCCGTTCGGAAAAACGCAGGAGATTTTGGCAGACTTTTTCTCTTTTTGGATTTTTCGGCAACGAGGAAAAGCCGGTTGAAAGCAATATGGCCGGGTCCTCATTGCTTTTGGAAGACGATGACCGCTCTGGAATGGTGCGCCAAGCCCTTGATAAATTGGAGCCGCAGGACAGGGCGATCGTCACCTTGCGGGATTTAGAAGGAAAGTCATACGTTGAAATCGCTGATATTTTGGGCGTTCCCCAAGGCACGGTAAAATCCCGCTTATCGCGGGCCAGGGAAAGTTTGAGAAGATTGTTAATATAGAGAAGCAAATGACGCACATTGACGAATTATTATCCCCATATCTTGACGGAGAGCTCGGCGCTGTTGAAAAAGAACAGGTCGAGCGTCATATTGCCGAATGTGATGAGTGCCGGCGCCGGCTGGAAGAACTTAAAGGCGTGACGCAGATGGTAAAAAACCATGCGCCCAAATGGGAGCCTCCGGTTGGTTTTTTTCAAAGAGCCTTGCGAAAAATTCATGAGGAGGGCAAGGCTCCGGATCAGGCCGCAAAGCCGGTTTGGGTTTGGCCGAGCGCCGCTTTGGCCTTGACCGGCATTTTGGCCATGGTGGTGGTGCATGAGTATCGTCAGCCGAAAACCAAGTTTGAGCAGATAGGTGAGGGTGATGAGGGTGTGTTGAAGGAGAGGGATTTCGGAAAAGTTCTGAAAACTGCGCCGAAAATATCTGTTAAACAAAGAAAAATGGCCATAACAGCCCTTCAGGGAAAAACCAGGGTATCCCCGAAAACATTAACCAAGGATACATTGCAACGACCGCGAAGCAACCTTTTTTCCGCAAATTTCGGCGCAGGAGGCGGCGGCGCCGGCCTTGCCCCAGCCATGGCGCCTTTCGATCAGCTTTTAAGTTCAGAAGAAAATGACGCATGTAGTCCTAAAAAATCAGGATCTTGCGGCCCAGGGGAGACAAAAAGTTTGGCTCAAGCTGATTTTTTTGACGAAGCGCCAGTTCCAATCATGGAATGGTCAGGCATGACCGGTCCGGCGTCGCCAGGCAATGGCGTGGCAAGAAATGAACAGGAGTGGCAAAAACTCTGGGCCATGTTTTCTTTGGAACCTCCTCCAAAAGTGGATTTTTTGCGGTTCACCGTGATCGGAATTTTTGCCGGAGAAAAGCCCGGATATAAAATCGCGATTGTCAGCCTTGACCAGCCGGCGGATAAGCTGGTTGTCAGTTGGCGGCTGCGGCCGGCGACAATGCCGGTAAACCGCCCTTATCTCATCCGCCTTATCCCGCGCACCGAAGCGCCGGTAGTTTTCCAAGAGGCCGGAAGGTAAACCAATTCCGCATTTGTGTGAGTGGCTAAAACAGCTATTTTCTGTTAAACTGAATTCAGCCAATGAATAAGGAATTTCAATTTTTTTTGCGGTCCGATCTCAAGAAATACCGGGGCCGTTATATTGCAATTGTCGGCCATAAAGTGGCGGCATCAGGTTATGACGCTAAAAAGGTTTGGGAACAGGCTCGTCAAAAATATCCAAACCAGCTTCTCACTTTAGCCAAGCTTCCCAAATCAGAAACCCTGGTTTGCCTGGGCTTATCGCAACGAAGTGCCCATGCTTTTGGGAAGAATGGGGATATTTTCCAGGTTTTATGTCCTTATGGCTAAGGGCCGGAAAACCGCCTTTTGGTCTTAACGGTCCCTAACCGCCAACTCAATAAGGGTCGGGTCCTTTTTATTGCGGATTCAGCGTTTGATGCAGCGTTTCATGTAAGGCGGTGTTTCAACTAGGTTACGATTGTGCGCTAAAATAATGAGGATGCGGATCGTTGGAACAAGCGCTCAAAGAAAAGAAGGAATTTTTAAGCTCCGGGGTCAGGCATTGTATGTTGACGACTACAAACTGAAAAACTGTTTATATGGCGCGACACTAAGATCGGCGATTGCCTTTGGCCGGATTAAAAAAATCGAATTTGATCCTGATTATTCCTGGCAGAATTTTATAGTTGTAACCGCCAAGGATATTCCCGGTAAAAATTGCGTCACTCTTATTGAGCAAGACCAGCCTCTTTTGGCTGAAGAGCGTGTTCTGCACCCAATGGAGCCCATCGTTCTCGTGGCCCATTCTTTGCGTTCAAAAGCTTACGAGGCTTTGAATCACATTAAGGTTGAATACGAGGCGCATGACCCTGTTTTAACGATTGAAGATTCTTTGGCAAAAAAGCAAATCCTGCGCCGGCCGGACAATGTTTTTAAAAGGTATGAGATTAACAAGGGAAACATTAAGGAAGGATTCACTAAAGCTGATTTTATCGTTGAGGGCGAATATAGGGCGCCGCATCAGGAACAGGCTTACATAGAAAACAACGGCGTGTCAGCCTGGGTGGAAAATGACGGAACCATCGTGGCGCGGGGTTCCCTGCAATGCCCTTACTACGTTCATAAGGCGTTGAAAATTATTTTCAATCTGCCCGACGACAAAATTCGCGTCATCCAGGCAGCGACCGGCGGCGGCTTCGGCGGCAAAGAAGAATACCCTTCCATGTTGGCCGGGCACGCGGCTCTTTTGGCCTTGAAATCAGGCCGGCCGGTCAAAATGATCTATGACCGGCACGAGGATATGCTGGCCACCACTAAAAGGCATCCCGCGATAATCCGGCATAAAACCGGCCTGGCCAAAGACGGCAAATTGACCGCTCAGGACATAGAAATCATTATGGATGCCGGGGCATATATAACTTTGTCTCCAGTGGTGCTTTCGCGCGGCACGCTCCATGCGACCGGACCATACGAATGTCCCAATGTGCGCGTGCGAAGCCGGGCCGTGGCGACCAATTCGCCGCCCAACGGGGCCTTTCGCGGTTTCGGGGCTCCGCAGACGCTTTTTGCCGCTGAGCTTCACATGGAAAAATTAGCCCAAAAAGCAGGGATTGATTCATTGGAACTGCGGCGGCGCAATATTTTCAAAACCGGCTCCAAAACAGCGACCGGACAGGTTTTAAAAGAAAGCGTAGGAATTTCCAGGGCCATGAAAGAGTGCGCCGGAATCAGCCGTTATGCCCGGATTAAAAAAGAATGTGATCGCTGGAATAAAAATACGAATAATCCGACGTGGCGGGGCATAGGCATGGCGCTGGCCTTTCATGGCGGAGGCTTTACCGGCAGTGGCGAGGTCATGCTGGCAAGCCGGGCCGCGGTTGCCCTGACAAAGGGAGGAAAAATAGAAGTATTGGCGGCTTCTACCGAAATAGGCCAGGGCGCCACAACCATTTTTGCGCAGATAGCGGCCCAAGCGCTGGGCGTTCCTTATGAATGGGTGGAGGTGGCGGTTCCTGACACGGGCCGGGTGCCGAACAGCGGGCCTACGGTTGCCAGCCGCACCACTATGATAATCGGCGGGCTTGTGCGCCGGGCCGCTTTACAGCTGAAAGACGAGTTTATCGGCAAGGCTAAGGCCGTGCCTAAAACCCGCGCGGCTTTAATAAAAGCGGCCAAGTTGTTGTGTAAAGGAAAAAGCGAGGTTCGATTTGAAGTCCAATTTGAAAAACCCGGAGAGATCGTCTGGGATGAGGCCGCTTATAAAGGAGACGCTTACGGGGTTTTTAGCTATGGAGCCGTTGTGGTAGAGCTTGAGGTGGACAAATTAACCTACGAAGTGAGGCTCAGAAATTTTTTTAGCGCTCAGGACATTGGCAAAGCCGTCAATCCCCTTTTGGCCCAAGGCCAGATCATGGGCGGTTCGGCCCAGGCGCTAGGCTGGGCGCTTTTTGAAAATGCCGTGTACAAGGATGGCGTTATGCAAAACGCCAATTTTACGGACTATTTGATTCCCACCGCGCTCGACACGCCGGCTATGAAAATCAAAATCATCGAGGAGCCTTATTCGCACGGCCCATTCGGAGCCAAGGGTTTAGGCGAAATGCCGGCGGACATTCCCGTGCCTGCCGTGGCCGCGGCGGTTTATCACGCCACTGGCCTGTGGTTTGGCGAGCTTCCGATTTTGCCTGAAAAAATTTGCCATGAGATGTTAAATCGCTACTCTCATAATTCCCTCTCCCCTTGTGGGAGAGGGCAGGGTGAGGGGTAAAATTTATGGTGGTAAAGTTCGTTGTTAATAGTAAAAAAAGAGCCTACAAAGGCCCGCCGTTTAAGCGCCTTATTGATGTTTTGCGGGACGATTTCGGGCTCACCGGCACTAAAGAAGGCTGTGGCGAGGGCGAATGCGGAGCCTGCACGGTCTTGATTGACGGTCAGCCGGTCAACAGTTGTCTTGTGCCGGTCGGCCAGGTTGAAAACTGTAAGGTGGAAACAGTTGAGTCCCTGGGTTCGTCCGCCGAACTGCACATTCTTCAAAAGGCTTTTTTGGAAGAAGGCTCCGCCCAATGCGGCTTTTGCACGCCTGGGATGCTCATGACCTCTTTGGCCTGGATCAGAAACGGCGGTTCTGATAAATCGCAAGAGATTCGCGAGTATTTGGCCGGCAATCTCTGCCGCTGCACGGGTTATCAGCATATCATCAACGCTGTTATTGGGGCGGTCCGGGAATATAAAAAAGCAAAGGCAAGAAGAAAAGGTTTGTTTTTACCCTCGCCCCGCGTTAGCGGGGAGAGGGCGGGGTGAGGGGTATTAGGAGAAGATAATGCGTGGTATTGCGGAGTCAATGAAGTTTTTAAAGGCGCACACGCCGGATGAAGCTGTGCGCCTTTTTGGGCAACATCCTGAGGCAATACCGCTGGCCGGCGCGACCGATGCCATGGTGGCCTGGAACGTAGGTCGCTTAAACGGCAAAATTATTCTGGATTTGTCCGCGATTGACGAATGGAAGACAATTCAAATCTTAAGAAACAGTCTTAAAATCGGAAGCCTCGTTACCCATGCGGAAATCCAAAGGCACCCGGTAATTCGCAAGAAATTTTCTCTTTTAGCCCAGGCTTCAAGCCAGATCGGTTCAACACAAGTGCAAAACAGGGGCACCATAGGCGGCAACATCGCCAATGCCTCTCCGGCGGGAGATACATTTCCCCCTTTAGCCGTTTATAACGCCTTAATTCATACGGTTTCGTTTCGCGGTCCGCGTGTTTTGGCTTTTTTGGATGTTTTCGCCTGGGTCAAAAAGACCCGTCTGCATCCCTCGGAATTGATCGAGGCTGTTGAGATTCCTTATCCTTCCCCTGTGCCAAAGCGCTGGATGTTCCGCAAGGTTGGCACGCGCTCGGCCATGATCATTTCAAAAACCGTTGCCGCCGGACTTTTGTGGATGAACAAGGACGCGACGGTCAATAAACTGCGTTTCGCTCTAGGCTCCGTAGCGCCCACTGTTAAGCGTTTAAAAACAGCCGAGGCTTTTGTCGCGGGTAAAAGATTGACTCCGGATGTTGTCGAGCACGCCTGCCGGATTATGGCTGATGATATTTCTCCGATTGACGACATCCGCTCAACCGCCGAATACCGCCTGCAGGTTTCCCAGAATCTTCTTCGATCGTTTTTGAAATTTTAAGGCAATGGGGTCAGGTCTGAAGACCTGACCCCATTGCCTTTTGAAAGTCTGTTATACTTTTTAAGACGAGGAGGGCAATTATGTCACAAGAACAAAGCGTGAAAGTGCCGTTAAGTGTCATTGAGAAACTAGAGGCGGTTCTATGGGAGCTTGAACGGCAAGCGTCTTGCTATCGCCCTGAATTTTTAGCCCGAATGTATCGTGCCCGCGCCAGCGACTTGGAAGGCAAGGGTAAATCTCTCTCTGAAATTCATAAACGTTTTCGTTAAGGTTTTGTGACTCATCCCTTCCAAATTATCATCCTTCCGGAAGCCGAAGAAGATCTTGAAAAACTCGATTCTTCCATCCGAAGGCGCTGCCTTGACAAGATGGAATGGCTTGCCCGTAATCCGGAGGCGGCCGGGCGTAAACCCTTAAGACATCTTCCGGCAGATTTGCGAGGCTTAAACAGCTACACCGTTGGCGACTGGCGGATTCTTTACTGGGTTTATCCAGGAGAGGGCCTTGTGAAAATTTACGGCGTTGAACATCGTTCCAGGATTTATAAACGCCTTACAAAATAGCCAAGAAGAGCCTGAGCGGTTAATCCCTCAACCGACGCACCAAGTCGCTGACCAGCCCCAGCGCCAACCTTTTCTTTTTGACGTCCAGTCCCTGCACGATATGCTCAAGGGCTTGGGTGCTGGATGATTTTTTTCCGGCACGTCTTGGCATGAGATCGGCCGCTTCCACTCCCAACGCTTGGGCAATGGCAAACAAGGTCTTGAGGCTCGGAATATTGGCCCCTCTTTCAATCTGGCCGTAGAAGGAAGTTTCGATTCCCGCTGACCAGGCGATTTCCGCCTGGGTTTTTTGAAGAGCCTGCCTGACTGAACGAATCCGGCTGCCGATTTCCTTATAGAGCTTATCCATAACAAATTATTGAACGACATCGGAATCTTAAAGAGGAGTCAATAAAAACCCTATTGACAGATACTATAAACCCTGCTATAAACTCTTATGAAAGCGTTTGGTTTTTCGGTTCGTCATTCCGGCAAAAGCCGGAATCCAGAAAAGAGCCTGTCAACTAAATGTTTTCCAAGAACAGTGGAAGTTGGGCTAAGTGAGAGCGGGCGACCGCCCTTAATGTCGCTATGCGGAAGATTTATGAATTTGTTTGTGTGGCTGATAATGATTGCCGCGTCGGCGCCGTGTTCGGCTGCCACGGCAATCCGGTTTGGAAAAGTCGAATCCCAGCCCCAGAGCGTGGACCAGGGCGGCGGGTTCGTTATCAGCGCCTCATTCGTCAACGGCGGACGCGGGGCTTTAAAGAAGGAATCCCTTGCCGTTTACGCGCTGTTCATCAACTCTTCGGGGGTTGCCTATCACAAAACCAACCTTATCCACGCGGCCAAGAGCGTGCCCGCCGGCGGCCGGGTTTCATTTCGCATTCCTGTCAGAAAGATACCGGAGGGATGCGCAGGAGAATGTTATTTTAGGGTCTACCTGGCGGTAGACGGCGAGCTGATTGCAAAGAGCAAGCTGGGCACGGTGCATGTTAATTCGGCCGGGGAGCCGGAAGAGTCTACAGAACCGGACGTTAAGTTTGACCCTAAGGTTCCAACGTCCGCGCCTAAGCCGGAAGTTCCAGCCGAGGTAATCGAACAACCGCGCTCCATCATTAACGCCGCCGCCCAAATAAACCGCAGTGAGACCATGCAAGAGGGGAGGCAGGTTAGTCCGCGTGAATCCGCAAGAGCTTTGTTTTCGCCGGTTAAAAGGGACGGGCTGGGCAAGCTCGATCTGGGAAAGCTGGATTGGCTGAGGCAAAGATACGGGCTCAAGGTGGCCCTGGCATATTCGGGAAAAGCCTCTAATTCAGGCATTCTCATTTGGAAAGAGCGTGCCGAGGAGGAAAGAATCGAGCCGGGCGGTTTTTATGTCAGCGCCTCAATGGTCTCGCCGGGGTATGCGGCGGCTTACGACAAGGACACAATAGGTAAATATGGTTTCAAGCTCGGGTGGTGGGGGAAAAACATTGGCATTGCTTTTGACTATTCGTCTGCGGAAGGGTCTGGCACTTCTTATTACGCTACTTATTTTTCCCCAATCTACACATGGGTGGCGCCGTGGGGGTGGATCATCACCGGCTATGATGTAAACCGTTACCAGTTGAAACAAACTGAGAAAACGAAAGTTTATTCTTTCAGTATTCTGGGACGTTACCCCTTGTCAGAAGGCTGGGTTTCTCCTTACGCCGGAGTTGGAGGAGCCATAGTTTCCAGCGAGCGCATCTGGCAGTACGATTCGTATAAGAATGGAGTCTTACGATATCACTATTCCGGCACCTTTCCTTCAGATGACGAATTTGCGCCGCTTTTTCCTGTGGGGATTTCTTTGGGAATTCCCAATTTCCGCGTGTTCGGCGAATGGCGGTACTTGTATACGGACAAATCTCAGCTTGAGCATCAGTGGGAAGCGGGGCTGTCCGTAGGCTGGTAGGAAGCAGTTATTGCAAGTTGATTTGGCTGAAAAAAGACGAATATTGAAAAGGAGGAAAAAAATGAGGGAAACTGGCATAGCATGTTTGTTGATGGGTATGGCCGCGGGTCTTACAGGCTGCGTTTCTATGAACAAGGCCTACCCATTCAACAGGGTGAGTGGAGGGGTGGAAATCATGCCTCTTCAGCGGAATGAATACAAAGTGCTCGGGGACACCGAGGGGACAGCTTGTGCGAAGTATCTTCTTGGTGGGAAGCTGCCCTGGT
This sequence comes from Elusimicrobiota bacterium, assembly GCA_016209025.1. Classification (GTDB taxonomy): domain Bacteria; phylum Elusimicrobiota; class Elusimicrobia; order JACQPE01; family JACQPE01; genus JACQWW01. The sequence continues at coordinate 11,289 of JACQWW010000219.1, forward strand.
TTGCCGGAGCGCCTGCAAAGAGCGTCAACAAAACCTTGGACCAGCAAACATGGTTTGAGGGAAGCTCTCTGGTATCAGTGCCCTTGATTGGTTGGTTGTTTGGGGGCAAGCGGGCGGTAGTCGAGGAAGCCATTTACGAGGCTCTTGAAAATGTTCCCGGCGCAGACGCTCTCCTTAGTGTTCGCGTAAAAACCAACAGGACATTCCGTATTCCTGGATTCTACAAGGGAGAATGCGCAACGGTCAAGGGAAAGGCCTTCCAAATCAGGACAGACAAGGGCATGGAGACCGCCGTTGAGTAGAGCCATTTGGAGGATATTGTGATTTCGCTTTGGGGCAAGGGTCGGGCTTTAGCCTTGGGATTTGCGGTGTGGCTCCTGGGTTGCGCCTCGCCGCAGATCATGAGGAACCTAAACGTTGATGTGTCTTCTATAAGGAAGATAGCGGTCATCCCTTTCGCGAGTGACGCCGCCCAAAGACGCATATCCGGGGAATGGGAGACCGTTCTTCTTTCCTTGGGCTATCGGGTTGTTGAGCGGGGGAGCATCGAGCTAGTACTAAAGGAGCAAGGAATGTCCCTGTCCGGCTTAGTTAATCCCGATCAAGCCGCAAAGATCGGGGAAATTCTGGGGGTCGAGGGGCTTGTAACCGGCACGCCCAATCCTAGGCCTCCCTTCCATTCCTACGGTATCGCTGGAACTCCCAGGCTCTCTGAGCCGCCCCCGACTTCCATCAAGCTTTTGTACGCTATGACCGCTAGGGTGATATGGAGCGTGGCCGGTAAGGAAATGTCCGGCGAATCTGTCTCGGTCGCCCAGCAGGGACGCGCCGTGGATGTTGGGGTGGAAATTTCCTTGAGGAAAGTCTTAAAGGCCGGCAATTGGAGCCATTTCCCCCTTGCAAATTTCAAGAGCAGGAGCGCGGGAAGCACCGTCGTGGCGTTTAGCGCCAACGTTAAGCACACTACGGGCATGAGAATAGGGGTGTACCCCTTCTACTCCGAAGGTCAACCTCAGAAGGGGCAGGGTTGGGCGGACAAGTTCGCCATGGCGTTTATGGAAGCCGGATACTACGTAATAGATCGCATACAGATGGAGAAGATATTGCGCGAGCAAAAAATTTCCCTTACGGGCGCCATAAGGCCGGACGACATTATTCGGATAGGTAAAATCGGTGGCTTACAAGGGCTTGTCTTAGGAGTGGCCTACGGTGACCCCATGTGCGCCTACAGCCTTAAGCTTTGCCACGTTGAGACGGGCGAGGTTTATTGGAGTGCCTACGGGGACGACTGCACGCCTAGCCACTTGACCGACATCGTAAAGGAATTTCTCGAGCAGATGACCCAATAGATGACAACTGCTGTGTACTAAAGTTCTAGGGGATGAAAATTAAAAACTTTTACCGGCTCATGGCCTATTTTTAAAATCCTTTAACATTTGCGCTACATGGGGTTTAATTTCCGGCAGGCTTTTTGTGCAAATTGTCCAGATAGTTTGTAAGTCTACGTCAAAATAAACATGGATGGCAATATCGCGAAAACCAGCTGCCTTTTTCCATGGAATAACAGGGTATTTCAAGCGGATTTCTTCCGGGATTTGCTTTGCGGCTTCGTCGATAATTTCAAGGTTTCTAATCACTGCGTCTACTGCCATGTCATTTAGCGTAAAACTGTCAAACGAAATATTTTTTGTCCATTTATCAATTTTGTTGATTGATTCCAGCATGTCATTTACAAAAAGCCGAAAATCCCTTTTAGACATATACCAGATCTTCTTGTATTGATTTCCAAAGCAAAGGCTTTCTGGAGGCGGCGCCTTTTATAACCAGATCAACTTTCATCCCCAGAAGTTCGTTGAGACGATCGCGCAGGTCTACAATCTCCCAGCCAACGGGTTTTTCAAAATCAACAAGAATATCCAGATCGCTATTATTTGTTTGGTCGCCCCTGACATAGGATCCGAATACGCCTATGTTGTTTACATAAAAATCGTTGCGCAGCTCTTGTTTATGCTGAGCCAGCGTCCTTTTTATTTTTTCTAATTGTTTCATAACCGACATTCCACTAGTCGCGCATAGGTAATTTTGCATTTTTCTGAGGCTCTAAAACGCTGCCGTCTTCTTGGGAAGGGGTCACCAAATTTGACCATTGTCAAGGCTGGTTTGCCGAAAAAGCCGGGGGCGTGTTCGTTCGGGCTGATTTCTCGCTTAGCCAATGCTAAAATAATTCATCTTTCATGGGCGAAACCCGCATCAACCTTAAACACCTTCTTGAAGACCTGCGCGACAGCTACCCCTATCCTATCGAAGAAGTCATTATCACCGAACTGGTGGCCAACGCCCTTGATTCCGGCACCTCGGAAATTGCCTTTACTGTTGACGTTGAGCGCAAGGCCTTGAGCGTGCTGGACAACGGCTGCGGCATGAAAAAGAAGGAGCTTAAAACTTATCACGACATCGCCTCGACCACTAAAAAACGCGGCAAGGGCATCGGTTTTGCCGGTATCGGCGTCAAGCTTGCCTTGTTGATTGCCGAAAGCGTGGCCACTGAGACTAAAAGCAGTCATTTTCACGGGGCGACATCCTGGCATCTTAAAAACCCCATGAAAGCTCCCTGGCAGCGCATCGAGCCGCAAGGAATCGTCCATGGGCAAGGCACGGCCGTTACTATTTATTTGAACGGCGGCGGGCTTTCATTGCTGGAGGCAAGTTTCATCAAAGAAGTCGTCTTCAGGCATTATTGGCCTCTTTTTAGTGCGCATTTTGATCCCATTTTAAAGCTCATTTATAAAAAAGGCGTGCGTTTTTTTATAAACGGAGAGCCATTGGCCGCGGCCGGCCCCGCTTCGCAGCCCCATTCCGGAGGCCTGGGACGTTTGGAGTCCCAGGGGGACGCGACGAGCTCCGGGGGCGGAGATAGTGCCACCGGCCCTGGCCGCCCCACCGAGGAGCTTCATAAAAGTTTTTTTGTGCGGCTTGGCCGGCAAAGAAGCCCGGTCGGCATCGGTTTTGTCTACAAAAGCCGCGAACCCCTTCAGGAGAAGGAAGAAGGCGTAGGGGTCTGCGCTTTCGGCAAGGTCATAAAAAGGGGCTGGGAGTGGCTGGGACTTGCCCCTAAAAGCGCCCATTTCATTGCCGGAGCCGTGGAAATTCCGGAGTTGGCCAAAATTCTTACCATCAACAAGGCCGGTTTTTTGGGCGACAGCGCCAGCTTGAAGCAATTTTATCGGTACCGCCGGGCCATCCAAAATGCCCTGGTGCCGATCCTACAGGAGTTTGGCGAGGAAATGTATCTGGACAAGGGTAAGGCCGGGCAAAGGGTGCGGCCTATGGAAAAGGAAATCGGCCGGGTCCTGGGCGGTTTGGTCACGGACTTTCCGGTTTTGGGCCCCATTGTCGGCTGGAAGCCGGCCTCTGAAAAAGATGGAAAAATCAGGGCCGTGCCCAGGGGGCCGGAACCGGTCGTGGAACTATTGAGCGAGCAGGCGTCGGTTGAGCTTGCGTCAAAAGAGGCGCCGCTTTTATTATTGCCGGAAACCCGGCAAATGCCGGAGGCGGCGCAACCGCCTCAATCAGCCGGGCCAAAAACCGAAAAATCCCAGGCCAAACGGCCGGCCTTGACCATTGCCTTTAGCGAGGATCAGGAAAGAAAAGAGCTTGGCTGGCTGGTGGAAAATACCATCTGGATCAACAAGGCGCATCCCGCTTTCTCTAAGGCGCAGCTATTGGGGCAAAACAACTATCACCTTGCCTTTACCGTGGCCTGGGTGCTTTCCGCTTATCTGGAAACCGAGAATTCCCAGAGAAATTTTCTTTCCCGCTTTATGGAACTCTGGGGCCGCACCGGCTGATCACTTTTTATTTTCTTTCGAGGCCAAAAAAGTTTTAACGGATCTTTTCTTTTATAAATTCTGCGATTTCACAAGCTGACTCTTTTGCCTGCTCGGCATCTTGTCGTGTAAAATCAGACGGCCAATGGACAGGATAACGCGTATCAACATAAAAACGATTGACGAATTTACAGGCGTCTTTTAAAACGTGGAAGGAGGCGTCCTGTTTGGCGCAAGTTTCTAAAAGTTCGATCAAATCGTGGATTTTTCGAAATTCCAGGCCCTTGGCCACGATATAGGCTTTGAGATATTTTTCGGCAGCCTGCTGAAAGAAAAAACATATTTGAGCGAAGAATGAAATTTCTTCTTCGAGGCACGCGCCGGCAAAGGCAAAATCTTCACCCGCTTTTGCCGCCCATTCTTCGGCGACCTTATGATTTGGCATGTAAAACTTTGCCTTCCTTGAGAATCATTGCGACAAAAGGATCACCAAGCCGGATGCGTTCCTGAAGTTCTTGGGGCGTATAGATCAAAAAGTCACAGGCGATTCGCCTTTCGATTGTGTTTTCAAGTTCCAGCAATCGGTCAATACCGCGCTTGGGAACGCCGGTTTTTACAATTAAAAAATCCAGGTCGCTGTCTTCCTGCCGCCACTCGTTTTTCGCCGCACTGCCGAAAAGTATGACGCTTTCCGCTTGATATTTTTGCACCAACTGATCCGTAATGGAGCGGATGTTATTTTCAATATCCGGAATCATAATAAAATCAGTTTATCAATTTCGATTGGCCGGCTTTGTTTTTATGATTCCTAAATGCGGATCACCGAGCGCCTGCGGTGGGAATAAAAATCGTAACCGCTTTTGTTTCCACAAACCCATCTTTGACAGTTTCCCCAAGCTCTCCGACGGAAATTTGGCCAAAGAAAGGTTTTTACCACTACAAATAGTGGTTGGGTTATTTTAAGTTGAGCCTTACAGCGGTTGTGCCAGAGGAGGAACTTTCACCCCGGTAATTTGAAACAGCGCGCCGGCATGGCCTTTTAGCGATGGGCGCATCAGATAGCGATCGCCGTTTAAGCGCACCACAACGGCCCGCATGGCTGATAAATCCCTGATGATTTCATCCCAGGGAAGTTTCAATTGTCTAGATTTTGGGGAGTAGTATATTGAGCGGACAAATCCCAACTGGCTGGATTTGGATAAGGAATTAGAGTGAAAAAAGGTCTGGATTCCGGCTTTCGCCGGAATGACGGCCCTTCTTTTTTTCACAAAAATTTGTCATGAGCCAAATTTTATTCATCTTCCAAACCTTATACTATTTTCGTTGAATTTAGAAAGCTCGCATATATATTTTTGTTTTTCCTTTTGGGGCAGAAAGCTGGCCTCGAAGGCATTTAGTTCTATTCGGTAGATGTCTTCGCGGGTCAGTTTTAGTGCCTTGGCGGTTTCAAAAAGGTTTTCCGCGACATAGCCTCCGAAATAGGCCGGGTCGTCCGAGTTGATGGTGACTTGAAGTCCCTTTTTTAAAAGCTTCTTGATGTTGTGATTTTTAAGGCATTTGAAAACGCGGAGTTTCACGTTGGAAAAGGGGCAGACTGTCAACGCGATTTTATCTTTAACGAGCCTTTTAACGAGCTTTTTGTCTTCGAGGCAGCGCACCCCGTGATCAATACGGGAAACGCAGAGCAAATTAAGCGCTTCCCAGATGTATTGGGGCGGGCCTTCTTCTCCGGCGTGAGCCACCGTTAGAAAACCTTCCTGGCGCGCTTTTTTAAAAACCTCGACGAAATTTTTTGGCGGATTGCCTTTTTCGGATGAATCGAGCCCCACGGCAGTGATCAATTTTTTATAACGCAGGGCGCCTTCCAGGGTTTTCATGGCGGAGTCCGCGCTCAAATGGCGCAGAAAGAACATAATAAGTCTAGATGAGACGCCGAGTCTGGCTTCGGCGTCTTCTATGGCCCTGCGAATGCCGGTGATCACGGTTTTAAACGGCGTGCCCTGGGTGGTGTGGGTCTGGGGATCGAAGAAAATTTCCGCGTGGCGCACGTTTTCTTTGGCGGGGCGCTCCATGTA
>JACQWW010000220.1 GCA_016209025.1 Elusimicrobiota bacterium
CTGTGCTGTCAAGTCTAATTTGCAACATTTTTTTCTCCTGATCTGTTGACAGATCCGGCCTCCTTGGGTTTAATTTCCCACTCCTCGTATAATTTCCATTCTTGAAGCGCAAGTCTGACGGCCTTGCGGTGTCTACCCTCCGTGTTCCTGATGCTGATCTGGGTCTTTAAGTCCTCGACATTCATGAGGAAATGGAGACGGTCGGTTTCGTTCCAGTTGTCTAATCCGGGCATGTTGAAATAAGTCCTTGCCGAAGTCTTAAATTCCAGCACGGCCCGGGGCTTAATAAAGTTTAGCGTCATCATTCCTTCGTCAATTTCCCGGTCCCACTGATCAAGGTTCAATCCTAATCCTTCTACTCCAAGCAGCCAATTGAGAATTTCCTGGTGGTCCCTTTCCACGCGTCCGTTGGTCCAAGGGGCCCGGGGCTGTGTTGGGTAGGGAATAATTTTTTTCTCCTCAAGAAATTCCTGAAAGAGTTCGCTGATGAATCCCGAACCGTGGTCGTATTTCCAGATCAGCGGAACGCGGCCTATTCGATGGACGATATCCTCGGCGTGACGTCGGACGGCCTCGGCTGTTTCCGAGGGACTTTGGTTCCAGCCCAATCGAAAGCGCGAAGCCTCATCTTGGGTTTTAAGCAAAAGGCGGCCATCGGGAAGTTTGACGAAGTCGGACGACCACATGACGTCTCTCCTGAGGAATCGCGTGCGCCGGATATGGGGAACTTCGGCTTTTTTGGGTCTTGGTCCGCGAGCCTCCTTTAAGATCGCGGCCGCCGTCTAGTGACTCATACCGCCAATGGTATGAGCGATCGCGCGCGCGTCCCAGCTGGACCGGTAACGCCTGTCAAGCTCAATCACTTTGTTTTTGATCTCCTCAGTAATTTTCATAACCCTGGCTCTCCCTGATTGACACCGGCCTTTGATCCATCGCCAGTGGGTGGCGCGGTGAAGGGTCCAGCAGGCGGCAAAGTCACCGGCCTTGGTTCCCAGGGCTTGCTCTTGGGTCCATTCCTGACGGTAGGAATAGCGCGTTTCTTGAGAGGCATACCGTTTTTTTTAACTCCCGTCCCTGGGATCGGTCCCCAGGCTCTCCTCTTGATGATCCGTTGGGCCACCTGGAAGAGGAGCTTCAAACGATCCATCTCCTTGCGCGTTTAGGCCAGCAGGCGCTCCAAACGCCGGATCCGGTCCTGGGTCTTGGGAAGGCACGAGCCCGGATTGGGCGATCCCCAAGCCGATTTGGGTCCCGGGGGTTGCGCTTCCAGAGCCGCCAGTCCCGCCTTGCGCACTTTCTTCATCCACCGGTAGAACAACTCCCGCGATACTCCCGCCTGCCGGCAAAGGATTTGGACTGACTCTTGGCGAGCCATCCCCAGAAGGATCAGTTCCATTCTCTCCGTTGGGCTCGGCAGCTTAATTTTGGTCGAGGTTGTCATTTTTAATCTCCGTTTCGTTTTACGCTATCGAGCCTTTAGGCGATTTGGGTCTCACTCACCGGCTTTCTCTTACCTTCCGTTTTTAAGCGTTCCCCTCTAGTTGAGGTTCATGGCCACCAGGGTCCAAATTTTCGCGTCCCCGAGAAGATCGGACAAGTAGCAGTACTCGTTGGGTTGATGGGCAACCTCGTCCAGTTTGGAGTAAACCACGGTCGGGAAACCTGCTTTGCGGAAAAACGAGGCCACGGTCCCGCCGCCGATTCCCTGAGGCTTGGGGTTGTTGCGGTATATTTCTTTGGCCGCGCTTGTTACCAGTTTTACCAGGGGCGATTCGACCGGCGTCGGCGGCGCGGCTTTTGTTTCCTGTTCGGTTGAGATGGCGATTTTAACCTTATATTCTTTTTCTATTTTTGCCGCGATCCTGCGGATTTCAGCCATCACTTGGGCGATGGCGTAGTCCGGCAGAATCCGGCTGTCGAAATAAAATACATCGTCGCCGGGAATCGTGTTTATGTTCGGGATATTGGCTTCTTTTTTGGTCGGCTCGAAGGTGCTTATCGGCGGTTCAAAAACATGATTTTTTTTCGGAAATTTGGCGTAGAGCGATTTAAGCCGCACGATCATGTCGCTGGCTGCCTTAAAACTGTTGACGCCCATTTCCGGCGTTGAAGCATGGCACTGTTTGCCTTTGGTCCGGATTTTAAGCCAGAGAATGGATTTTTCCGCGATCTCGACAAGATTTCCATCCGGCCTTCCTGCGTCCGGCACGATGAAAACGTCGTTTTTGCCGAAAAGGTGTTTGTGTTTTTCCATGATGTAGCCCGCGCCGTAGGCGCTGCCGGTTTCTTCGTCAGCGGCGAACATGAGGGCGAAATCCACCGGAGGCCGCCAGCCGCATTCCATCATGGCCCGCACCGCGACAATGCCGGAAACCACGGCCTGCTGGTTGTCCTCCACGCCCCGTCCGATGATCTTGTCTCCCTTGACTTCCAGTTTATAAGGGTCGGTCTTCCAAAGCGATCTTTCGCCTGGAGGCACGATGTCCAAATGGGACATGATCCATAAAGTCGCGTTTGAATTCGTTCCTTTATATCTGGCGATGATATTCGGGCGGATGCCTTGTTTCGCTTCTTTCATCGGAGCGTTGATCCATTTGATTTCGTCAAAAGCCAGTTTCTTGAGCTCCTTTTCCAGATACACGGCCTTGTCGTATTCGCCGGTCCCGCCGTTCTTGGGGCAGATGGCCGGTATGGCCGTCAGTCCCTTTTGAAGCTCAATGGCGTAATTTTTGCAGCTCTCAATTTTTTCGAACAATTTGTGTCGAGTAGAGTTCTGACGCATTTTCTCCTCCTATTTCGTTTTTAATTTCAATGAAGGAGACATGTTTTCAGATCCCCCTTCATCAAACTGGACGTGAAGTTTTCCCTCATCCAGCTTTCCTGCAAAAATTTCGTCTTCAGGCTTCATAGCGTATTACACCAGAGCGGCTTTCACCTGGAATCTC